>CAYNIO010000014.1:0-17227 GCA_964397495.1 uncultured Planctomycetia bacterium | reverse complement strand
ATTGCTCAGTTCAAGGCCAACCTTCGCCTCTTTGAGGTTCTCTTCCCAGGGGGGTGGTAGCGGTCTTCTGCCCTACCACAGTAGTAGGTGCCATCTGGCCTCCGGTCATTCCATAGCAGGCGTTATTTACAAAAATACAGGTGAGGTTTTCTCCTCTGTTGGCACAATGGACAGTCTCTGCCAGGCCAATAGAGGCAAGGTCGCCGTCGCCCTGATAACTAAATACTATCCTATCGGGAAGAACCCTTTTTATGCCTGTGGCAACTGCCAGGGCTCTTCCATGGGCTGCCTCTGTGCAGTCAAAATCCCAGTAATCATAAGCAATAACGCTGCAGCCTACAGGCGCAATCCCAATGGTCTTATCTCTCGCGCCCAATTCCTCTACTATCTGGGCAACAAGGCGGTGTAAAATTCCATGTCCACAGCCCGGACAGTAGTGAGTAGGAACATCCTTAAAAACTCTGGGGCGAGAGAACTTCTTCATCTCTTTTTAAAAATAGCCTTTGCCTTTCTCACCACTTCCCTGATTGCCGGAATTCCTCCTCCTGCCCTTCCTAAAAAATGTATTTCTTTCTCAGGGAGAGACAATTTTACATCCTCTACCATCTGGCCAAAATTCTGCTCTACCACAAGGACTTTTTTTATATTTTTCCCCACCCTCCTAAAAACTTTCTCAGGAAAAGGCCAAAGAGTTATAGGCCGCAACAACCCTACCTTCAGACCTTCTCTTCTTAAGACATCGGTTGCCTCCCTCAAGATCCTGGCCTGGGAACCAAAACCTACAAGAAGATATCTTGCATCTTTAAGTTTATAGCCTTGAAACCTCTGTTCCCTCTTTTTGACCTCCTCATATTTTCTCCTCAAATGATTATTGTGCTCTTCCAATACCCCCTCTTTTAGAAAAAGGGAACGTATGACGCGCGGATTCCTGTCTTTAGCTCCATCAAGAACCCAATCTTTCTTAGGCAAATCTTCTGCTTTCACAAATGGAGGCAGGACTGCTGGCTCCATCATCTGGCCCAGAACCGCGTCTGCTAAAATCAGGGCGGGGTTGCGGTATCTCTCAGATAATTCAAACCCCAAAAATATCAGGTCTATTGCTTCCTGGACACTCCAGGGCGCAAGGACTATTAAACGATAATCTCCATGCCCCCCGCCTTTGGTAGCCTGAAAATAATCTGACTGGGAAGAGGTTATATTCCCCAGACCCGGTCCTGCCCTCATAACATTTATAACTAGGCAGGGCAGTTCGCAACCTGCCAGGTAAGAAAGCCCTTCCTGTTTCAGGGATATTCCTGGAGAGGAAGAAGAAGTCATTGCCCTTGCACCTGCACAGGAAGCGCCAAATACCATATTTATCGCAGCCAGTTCTGACTCTGCCTGTATAAATACGCCTCCAATTTCCCTCATCCTTTTAGCCATATAGGCAGTGAGTTCATTCTGAGGAGTGATAGGGTATCCCGCATAAAAACGGCAACCTGCCCTAATAGAAGCCTCTCCCATTGCCTCGTTTCCTGTCATCAATATGCTCTTGTAAAGTTTATTTTTGCTCCTCATAAACTTCAATGCAGGCCTCAGGGCACATCAAAAAACAAAAACCGCAGCCAATACACTGGGAAGGTCTTTCTACCTTTGCCGGTTTAAAGCCACGTTTATTTATCTTCTGAGACCAACCAATAACCTTGCGGGGGCAGTAATGAATACACAAGCCACAGGCTTTACAACGCTCCTCGTCAATGATTATCTTATACAAATTCTTCCTCCTTTAAGAAGGCTAAGGTCTTGCGCAAAATACCCTGAGCAGACAAACCTTGCATATTGAGAAGCTCCTCTCTTCTGCCGAAGGTTATAAAATCGCAACTTAAGCCTACGCACTTTACCCGCGACAAAGACAAATCCCTCTCCTGGCATATCTCAAGAATAGAAGAACCAAACCCACCGCAAACTATACCCTCCTCTACGGTAATTATTAGCCTGTGGGAGCGAAGAACCTGCTCTATAAAATCCTTGTTCAAGGGCTTGACAAATCTTGTGTTTATAACTGTGGGGTAAATCTTCTGCTGGGAGAACAACTCCAAAGACTCTAAGACTGGTTTTATCGTCGTTCCCAGACAAAGAAAACATATATCTTCTCCCCTTTTTACAACCTCCGGCATCCCCAATGCCAATGGAGAACGAAAACCTGTGCTAAATGCCTCGTCTTTGGGAAAACGTATGCTTGCAGGCAGATTTAACTTTAAAGCAAACTCCAGCATATCCTCTAATTCTTCTTTATCCTTGGGTGCCATAATTACCAAGTGGGGGAGAGTGCGCATATAAGCGATGTCAAAAATGCCGTGGTGGGTAGGGCCGTCCTCACCTACCAACCCTGCCCTATCTAAAACAAATAGGGGAGAACTTCCTTGAAGAGCAACATCATGTATCAACTGGTCATAAGCCCTCTGAAGAAACGTAGAATATATAGCCACTACAGGTTTTAAACCTCTTCTGCTCAAAGCAGAGGCAAAAGTTACTCCATGAGCCTCGGCAATACCCACATCGAAAAACCTCTGGGGAAATTCTTTAGCAAACGCTTCAAGACCTGTGCCTTTGCTCATAGCAGCAGTTATACCTACGATGCGAGGGTCTTTTTTTGCTAATTCTATAAGTTTGTTGGAAAAAACCCGGGTAAAAGAAAGGGGAGGCTTCTTCTTAATCTGCCCTGTCTCTTTATCAAAAGGCGCAGCAGAATGAAAAAGTTCCGGGTTATTCTCTGCAGGAAGAAAACCTTTGCCTTTTTTGGTAACTATATGCAATATCTTAGGGCCTGGCAAATCTACAATGTTCTTCAAGGTAGAAATCAGGAGTTTAAGATTATGACCGTCAAGTGGCCCAAAATACCTAAAACCTAATTCTTCAAAAAGAATTCCTGGGACGAGAATACTCTTTGCGCTCTCCTCAAGTTTTTTAAGGAGCACACTTAGCTTTCTTATGGGCAGGGGCAAACCCTCTATGAATCGGGACAGTTCCTTGCGGAAGCGGTTGTAAAGAGGATTGGTAATTATTCTGTTAACATAAGTTGATATTGCCCCCACCGTAGGCGAGATGGACATCTCATTGGAGTTAAGTATAACCAGAATATCTTTTTTAAGGTGGCCGGCATTGTTCAAAGCCTCAAAACACATCCCTCCACTTAAAGAACCATCTCCGATTACCGCTACTACTCTAAAATCTTCCTTCAATATATCCCGGGCGCAACACATACCCAAAGCTAAAGACATGGCTGTAGAAGCGTGGCCTGTGTAGAAAGGGTCGAACTCCAAAGACTCCTGAGGAGAGGGAAAACCGCTCAAGCCACCCAAGGTCCGCAGACGCCTTAAACCCTCTTTTCTGCCTGTAAGAATCTTGTAAGCATAACACTGGTGGCCTACATCCCAAATAACTTTATCCTTGGGCAAATCTAAACAATAACACAGCCCTACACTCAGTTCTACCACTCCCAGATTGGAGGCAAGGTGCCCTCCCCTGTGGCTTACTACCTCTATAATATACTGCCTTAGCTGGCTGCAGAGGCTTTTAAGTCGGGGCAGTTTCAATCTTTTTAAATCGGAAGGCGACTTGATATCTTCAAGAATCATCCTGCTTGGCAATTTTTTCTACCAGAATTCTCACCCGTTCCTTGTCCTGATTTTTTACGTCTGCAAATTCTATGCCCGTATCAAACATAACTCCTGCGTCGGGCTTGGAGCCGCGCTTCTTTACCACCCAGACTACCCTGCCGGTACAATTCAAAGGTGCGTGCCCGTTTTCCAAAAACAATTCCAAGCCTACAACAGAAAAAAGTTTTAACTCTTTGTCCAAGATAACGCACACTCCTCCTTCGCCTATATTCTGAGTTCTGGTAGAGAAAATCTGAGGAGCATCTTTAGTATAAATAGTAATCCTGCAAGGATACTCTGCCCGAGGAAACCTCCTTCGGTTAATTCCGCTCCACATCATCACCCTCCCTTTAAATCTTCCTCTCCACCCTCTTTATATCTTTACATCTACCTGTATTTTCGTCTACATCTAACAGGGCTGCCTGGAGCCGGGGATCTTCGCAAGATACCTCAAATCTCTGGGGCAGGTCTGTAAGAAAATGCTCTATAACTTTTTCCTTTTTCCTGCCCAGCACAGAATCAAAACCACCGGTCATACCTACATCGGTAATAAAACCTGTGCCTTCGATTATGCGTTCATCAGCAGTGGGGATGTGGGTATGTGTGCCCATCACCGCAGAGACTCTGCCTGCCAAGAAATAACCCATGGCTACCTTCTCGCTCGTTGCCTCAGCATGAAAATCTACAATGATGTTGGGGGTTAAATTTTCCAGTTCTTCCAGAATGGCTCTGGCCTTAAGAAAAGGGCAGGCTCCTTTGTTATCCATAAATACCCTGCCTGCTAGGTTTATCACTGCTAATTTAATATTGCCTTTTTGCTTAACGCAAAATCCCTTGCCCGGCAGAAAATCTTTGTAGTTTGCTGGCCGCAATAGACAGTCAGTATCAATAATATCAAAAACGTCCTTTTTTTTCCAGATATGGTCTCCTGTAGTTATAATATCAACGCCTGAGGAAAATATCTCTCTTACCACTTGAGGTGTAAGTCCGCTCCCTCCGGCAGCATTCTCGGCATTAACCACTACAAAATCTAAGGCAAGCTCCTCCTTAAGAGGGGGTATCAATTCCTTGATTACCCTTCTTCCAGGGCTTCCTACCACATCTCCGCAGAACAAAACTTTCATCTGAGTTTACCTTGCATACTCTACAACCCGTGTCTCCCTTATAACAGTAATCTTGATTTGGCCCGGATACTCTGTCTCCTCCTCAATCTTCTTCCTTATCTGCCGAGCCAAAAGATGGGTTTCTGCGTCAGAAATTTTATTGGGCTCAACTATCACCCTGATTTCTCTGCCTGCCTGTATGGCATAGCAATTGTGCACCCCCTCAAAACCTTTGGCTATGGACTCTAAGGATTCTAGCCTCTTTATATAACTTTCAAAAGTTTCACGCCTTGCCCCGGGACGGGCAGCGCTTATAGCATCGGCTACAATGCTTAAAACCGCGTAAACATTTTTAGCCTCAGTTTCCTCATGGTGTGCCCTTATAGCCTCTACTACGATTTCGCTCTCTCCAAACTTCCTTGCTAATTCCGCTCCAATCTGGGCATGGGTGCCCTCTATCTGATGGTCTACGGATTTTCCTATATCGTGAAGGAGCCCTATTCTTCTTCCCAGCTTGCTGTCTAAACCTAACTCTCCTGTCAAAACTCCCATAAGAAAACTTACCTCTTTGGAATGCTGAAGTGCATTCTGGCCATAACTGGTTCTGAATTTTAACCTTCCCAACAGTTTAATAAGCTCTGGGTGAAGATTATAAACTCCGGCATCGAAACTTGCGGTTTTCCCCTCCTCTACTATCCGCTGATACATCTCTTCCCTGACTTTGCCCACCACTTCTTCAATCCTGGCAGGGTGGATCCTCCCATCCTGAACTAACCTTTCCAGACTCTGGCGGGCAACCTCCCGTCTTATAGGGTCGAAACTGGAGATGGTAACCGCCTCAGGGGTATCGTCAATTATTAAATCTACCCCTGTAAGCATTTCAAAAGTCCTTATATTTCTTCCCTCTCTGCCGATAATCCTTCCTTTCATCTCATCGCTGGGCAGGTTGACTACGCTTACCGTCGTCTCCTGAGTGTGTTCCACGCTGCACCTTTGAATAGCCAAAGCAATAATATCTCTTGCCTTCTTCTCAGATTCGAGTTTCAATTCCTCCTCCATCTGTTGCAAAAGCAAAGCCTTCTCCTTTCTTATCTCCTGTTCTATGCGCTTCAACAGAAGTTCCTTAGCCTCCTGAGGAGAAAGGTTGCTTATGCGATGCAGAAGTTCCTTTTCTTTATTTATCATAGCAATCAGCATCTCTTTTCCCTTCTTCAACTCCTGTTCACGCTTAAGAAACTCCTCTTCCTTCTGGACAACCTGCCTTTCCTTTTCATCCAGAAAAGCAAATCTCTTTTCTAAAGCTTCCTCTCTTTGCAAAATCCTTCTCTCCAAAGTCTCTAATTCCTGCCTGCGGGATTTTGTTTGCCGCTCAAATTCCTGCTTTAAATGCAAAAGGTATTCTTTGGCCTCTATCTCCTGATTTTTCTTAATTCTCTCTGCTTCCCTTTGAGCCTCTTCTAAAATCCTTTTGCTCTCCTTGGCAGTTCTGGACAAACCTCTCTTCTGAAAGAACCAATGCCCTAAATAGCCCAGAACTCCTCCTAAAAGCAGAGCACCAATTACTACTGTTAGAGCCATAACTCACCTCCTCTATAGAAACCTGCCCTACAAGGACAGAGGTATTAAATAACTTCCCTGTCTGTTATTACAAAATCTACCCGAATATCCCGAGAATTTACAGGAAGGCTCTCCAGGAGTTGAAAGGAAAAACAAACCCCAATTTTGGTAGTTTGGGGAGGTATATCTTTTAAAAACCTGTCATAATAACCTTTGCCCCTGCCTAATCTATTCTTCCGGAGGTCAAAGGCTACCCCAGGAACAAGGATTAAATCCATATCATCTACAGATGCCCGGGGGCAATCTTCCTTGGGTTCTTTTATCCCCCAAAGCGAATCCTCCAAATCCCGGGAAAGATCTCTTATTCTGTAAACTTCTAAACTATCTCCTCTCATCTTTGGCAAATACAAAATTTTCTCCCGGAGAGCATTCCTCAATAACTCTGAAATATCTACCTCGTCCTCCTTGGGGAAAAATCCCAAGATATTTTTAGAATCTCTGTATATTTCAAAAGATAAAATTCTTTCTCTAACATCCTGGCTCCTCCTTTCTTTGTCTTCCCTGTCCATTTTGGACAACAGGCCTTTTATGTAAGTTCTTATCTCTTCTTTGCAAACCATTATTGCCCCTAAAATCAGATTTTTAATTCTTGCGGCGGGGTAGTCAGGGAATGGTCTCGAGGAGGATTTATCTCCTTTAAGATTTCTATCCTTGCATTTTTCTGGGCGCTTTCAAAGATAAGAATCCAAACGCACTCTCTATTGGGATAAACCTCGCACATCCTTTCCTTCACTCCTCCGCAAGGGCCATTAAGCATCCCTTTGGGGCAAAGCGCCTGAGGACAGAACCCTAAAGTTTCATTAAGATAACAGTTTCCGCACAGACGGCAATTTTCAAAAAAACCTTGGGATGTAGTAATCCCTGCAAAAAGGGTATCTGTGCCGGAAATCAAAGGCTTGTTTAGGAACTCTATCCTCCTGAGAAGCCCCACTCCCAGGCCGCAAGAAAATACCACTATCGCTTCGCTTTCCTTGATGAACTTCCTGTTCAGGGCTAAACTTTTCTTAAGAGAACCTTCGTTGCAGCCAATTTCAGGAACATCCCAGCCTACAACAACTTTGCCTCTCTTCTCAAAGAACTCCTTATAGTGCAAAAGGGCTTCCTCTGAGCCGGAATTACATATTGTAGCACATTCTCCGCAGCCAAGCAAAAATAATCTGGAATAAGAAGAAAGCCTCTCCAATAAACCTTGTAAATCCTTGACTTTGGAGACTATCATTTTAATCTCTGCCTTATCTTCTTCTCAAAGCCTACATCCTTGGGTCTGTAGTATGCTTTTGCCTTTTTAACATACTCCTGGACTTTGCGGGTGTCAACAAAATTATGAGGATATTTATATCCTTTGCCGTGGCCTAAAATCTCTGCCCCCTTGTAATTGCCTACCTTAAGATAATCGGGTATAGATTTAAGAGGAGACCTCTCTACATCTTCTTTGGCTTCTTTGAAAGCCCGATAACAAGCATTAGACTTAGGGGCACAGGCAAGATAAATAACGGTGTGCGCCAAGACCAGTTCTGCTTCAGGAAGACCCAAGAAATGCACTGCCTCCTTACAGGCATTAGCCAGAACTAAACTGAAAGGGTCGGCATTACCTATGTCTTCAGAGGCGAGAATTACAAGTCTGCGGGCAATATAGAGAGGGTCTTCTCCAGCGTAGAGCATCTTTGCCAGATAATAAATAGCAGCGTCAGGGTCACTGCCTCTTATAGATTTTATGAAGGCACTTATGGTATCGTAATGCTGGTCTCCGCTTTTATCGTAAAGCACGACCTTTTTGGAAACTATCTCTGCTATGTCCTGGGCGCTAAGGCTCTTTTTCTTTCTCGACTCTGCCCAACCAATAGCCATCTCTACAATATTTAATGCCCGGCGAGCGTCTCCGTCAGAAAAACGACTGATTGCCTTGTAGGCAGGAGGGGATAATTTTGTTGAAGAATTCGTTATTTTTATTGCCCGCTCAATAATCTTAACTAATTCCTCCTCAGAAAAAGGCTTAAATTCTAAGACAAAACATCGAGAAAGAAGGGGGCTTAAAAGAGAAAAGAATGGGTTATGAATGGTTGCGCCCACTAATACTAAATACCCCTCTTCCAAAACAGGGAGAAAAATATCCTGCTGTCGTTTATTGAAATGGTGGATTTCATCTACAAACAGAAGGGTGCGCACACCCTTGCTCTCAAAGAAATCTTTTGCTTCTTTAATTCTGTGTTTAAGTTCCTCCAGGGTGGAGGTGGCTGCATTTATATAAACAAACTCCAGATGGCAACTCTCCTTAAGACACAATGCCAGAGTGGTCTTTCCTGTGCCTGGAGGTCCGTAAAGAATTAAAGAAGGAGGATTGTTCTCCTGAATGCTTTTATATAAAGGCTTGCCTTTGCTTAGAATATGCTCCTGCCCAATAAAATCTTCTAGGCTTTTAGGTCTTACTTTAATGTGAAGGGGCAATGAGGGTTGCATATAATAAAAAACCCCGCCCACCGCCGTTGGGGAGTGTGCTCTGAATCACTTTCTCATACAAGTGGGTGCCCTGTTCCCGGGATTTCTCCTGGGAAACTCAGGCTCCCTTTATAGTGGTGTTGACTCAAGAGCGCTTCCCATCCGCCAACGGACAGGGCAGGGAAATATTCTTCAAAAGATCCACCTTAAATATAACACCAAACATTTTCTTTTTCAAGTTATCTTAGGTTCGCCCTTAATTTTTCTTGAAAATTTTTTCCTATTTCCCTTATAAGTGCTTCTACCTCTTGGGCTTTAAGAGTGCGCTCCTGAGACTGGAAAATAAACCTAAGTAGAAGTGATTTCTTGCAAGGAGGCAAACCCTTGCCTTCGTATACCTCAAGAAGCAAAAATTCTTTTAATAGACCTTTGTGGTCCGTATTTCTTATGCACTCTTCTACCTGACTAAAAGGAATGCTTTTGTCCAAAAGAATGCTTAAGTCTCTCCAGCTCTCAGGGAAACGCGCAGGCATCTTTAGCTCAAAAGGCGGAAAAGAATTTTTATACAGGGCGTCAACATATATCTGGGCATAAAAACTGGGGAAGTCTATATCAAATTCCTTTAATATGTCGTCTTTAATCTTCCCCAAAAACCCGAGTTCTTCGCCTTGGGAACTAATCTTTAGCGAACCTTCTAAAAAACCAACAGAAAAACTATCCTCCTCAATGTTTTTCATCCCCAACTTTACCAGAAGGCTCTCGACCAGCCCTTTCAAATCGAAAAAGTCAAAAACCTCTTCCTTTCTGCTCCAATGAATACTTTTTTGCCCGCCCAGAAATATCCCTAAGCAAGGGAACTCTTTTACTCCTTTATCCAGAAAGTATATTTCTCCTATTTCAAAAAATCTCAAACTCCTATTGCTGCGATAGAGGTTGGTGCGCGCTATCTCTAACAACCCAGCCAAGAGCGTCATGCGTAAAGTAGTATAATTCTGACTAAGGGGGTTCTTTAAAGAAATGCTGTCTCCTTTGAGGGATAACTTTTGGGAAAGGTCTTTGGAGGCAAGGGAAAAACTTACAACCTCATAGAGACCCCTATGGGACAAAATCTCTTTAAGTCTGCCTTTAAAAATGTAAAGGGATTTTTCTTTGTAAGGGGCTGAAAGCGGAGGGGTTTCCTCTCTTATGCGCTCATACCCCCAGATGCGCGCTATCTCTTCCACTAAATCCTCTTCTATTTTTACATCCTGCCTCCAGGAAGGGGCCTCCACCACAAAGAACTTCCTGTCTTCTTTAACCCTAAAACCTAACCTCTCCAATATACTTTTTGTCTGCCCAGCAAGAATCTCTTGGGATAACATGCGCTTAATATTCTCAGAATAAAGTTTTATCCTTCTCTTCCTAAAAGAAACCCTGCCCACATTCTTTGAAGATTTAAATACTGCCTGAGAATACCTTACAAGGAGGTCCCCTGCCCTGCGGGAAGCAAAATCTACTCCCAGAGGGTCGGGAGAGCGTTCAAATCTATAAGAGGACTCTGTGCTTAAACCCAGAATTCTTGTCCCGTTCCTTATTGCCGCAGGATTAAACAGGGCGCTCTCTAAAAGAATTCTTTTTGTAGAAAAATCAACCTGGGTATGCTGGGAACCCATAATCCCTGCCAGAGCCACTGGACCATTTTTGTCAGCAATGACCAAAACCTCACGGTTTAAAATCCTCTCCCTGCCGTCAAGGGTTACTATTTTCTCTCCGTCTTGGGCCCTTCTTACATATAGAGGAAGGCGCAATTTATCCAGATCAAAAGCATGTAGAGGTTGCCCCAATTCCAAAAGCACAAAATTGGTAATGTCTACCACATTATTTATAGAGTTTATGCCGCAAGGTAAAATCCTCTTTGTTATCTCGCCCTCTGAAGCAGAAACCCTAATCCCCTCAAATATGCGCGCCGTATAAAGAGGACAGGCATTCTCATCTTCTATAATAATGGGAATATCCTGCCTCTTTAGCAAAGGCGGGGCAGAAATCTTTCTAAGTTTTCTTTTAAAAATACAGGACAACTCCCTGGCTATCCCATAAATGCTCAGCCAATCAGGCCTATTAGAGGTAACTTCAAATTCAAAAACGCGCTCACCTGCAAAGCGGTGGACCCCTACCACCTCTAAGCCTGCCATAGTGATTTTGTAAATAATTTCTTCTTCGCTAATTCCTTTTAAATCTACATATTCTTTTAACCAAGAGAGAGTCGTCTTCATATGAAATTCTCCAAAAACCTTATGTCATTTTCATAAAACAACCTTATGTCGTCTATACGGTACTTCAACATAGCAATCCTTTCCACGCCCATGCCAAAAGCAAATCCTTTCCATTTCTTGGGGTCTATACCGCAGTTCTTCAAAACCTGGGGGTGAATCATCCCCGCCCCCAAAACCTCCAGGAAACCTGTCTTCTTACACACACTGCACCCTTTGCCTTTACAGAGAAAGCAACTTATATCTACCTCTGCAGAAGGCTCAGTAAAAGGGAAATAATGCGGTCTGAACCTGATGCGTACATCCCTGCCAAAAATCCTCTTGGCGAAAAAACTTAAAGCCCCTTTGAGATGAGGAAATTTCACATCTGTGTCTACCCAGAAACCCTCTATCTGATGGAACATAAAAGAATGGGAGGCATCCATATTATCTGGGCGATACACTCTTCCCGGGACGACGTATCTACAGGGAAGTTCTTTGCTTTTGAGAATGTGAACCTGAGAAGGAGAGGTGTGAGAGCGCAACAAAAACCTGTAATTTCCCTGGGGAGGGATGTCTAAATAAAATGTATCAAACATCTCCCTTGAAGGGTGGGAGGAAGGGATATTCAAGGCTTCGAAATTATAGTACTCTGTATCTATCTCTCTGCCCTCCTCTACTTTAAATCCCAGATCCAAAAAAACCTCTACAATCTCGTCCATAACTAGGGTAAGGGGGTGTTTTGCGCCTTGGGGGGCGAGTCTGCCAGGCAAGGTGGGGTCAAACGATTCTCCTTCTATTCCAACTTCTTTCTCAAGAACGCTCTTTTTCTCATCGAAGAGTTTAATTAATTTTTGCTTAAGGGCGTTGGCAATCTTGCCTACAATGGGCCTCTCCTGAGGAGGCAGGCTCTTCAGGTTTTTTATAATAGCGTTTAACTCTGACTTCCTGCCTAAAAATTTATAGTAATTTTCTTGCCAAGAACGCAAGTCATGAATGTGTCCCAACGCCTCTAAAGCCTGTTTTTCTAAGGAACGGATTTTATCTTCGTGCATGCCTTCTAAAAAGATTTATCACCGCAAAAAAGAGCGCCACCCCTCCTAATATATAAACGAAGATGAGTTTCTCTTTAGGAAAAGGAAACATAACTCTTCTGCCCCGTTTAAGAACTGTGAGTTCTTCAACATGTATGTCTGTAGCCCCAAGATGCTGAGGGCACTCCTTATGGAATACTCCCCTCACCTTCACGTAATCTGGCTCCTGGGAAAATCTGCGGGAGAATTTTATCTCTTTTGCCTGAGCGTAAGGAATATAAAGGCCGATAAAATAACTTCCTGATTTTAAGTTTACAAATACCGACTCTCTCTTTTTTATTATATCACCTATGAGGACTCCCTCAACCTCTACCTCTTTCCCGTCAAAAATATTTTTATATTTAAAAATTTCGTCTAATCTCTGCGCCGGGGCTTTCCCGCACAAAACCCAAAATATCGCAAGAGATACAAGTGTTGCCTTCCTCATTTTTTAGAAATCCTGCCCGAAAATCTTAAGGTTAAAAAGTAATAAAACATCCCCAAAACGGTGACAAACTCTAACCTGCCTAACCACATCTGGAATATGTATATCGTCTTAAGCAGGGTTGGCATCGAGGGCGAAGTTATGCCTGAAGACAACCCTACATTACAGGTAGCAGAAACGGACTCAAAGAGGCTGGGCAAAAAATCATACCCTAAACCCACGCCTACTACCGCACCCACAAAAAAGGAAAGAAGGTAAAAAAAGAATACCACAAATGCCCCCTTTACGATATTATCTTCTAAGGGTATCTCCTTAAGATGGTGGAAGCTTGTGCCTACGTAGGTGTGGGGGGAACTCAGGGATTGCCTGATATAAACCAATACTGATTTGAAGAGCACCCCTATCCGTAGAAGTTTTATCCCGCCTGTGGTAGAACACATCCCTCCCCCAAAACTCATAGCCAAAATGATAAATATTAAGCCTACGCTCTTCCAGGTGCTGAAAAAATCCTCGCTTAAGACCGTGGAAAAACCTGTGCCTGTGTGCGCGGAGAGGAGCAAGAAAAACCCTTCCCTAAATATGCGCCAGTGGCTCTTGTGGGGGAAATTCCAGCCTATTACTAAAAACATAAGCACCATTCCCATTAAAAATGTCCTTATCTCAATGTTCCTGAAAAGTTCTCTGCGTTTGCCCTGCCAGACAAAAGAATGCAGAGCAAAATTTATGGAGCCCAGAATCATAAATACCGCACATACCATCTCAAACCACAGGCTTTGAAAATATAAAACATTCTGGCTAAAAGGCGTGAACCCCCCCGTGTCAAAACAGGCCATAAATATGCACAGACTGTAAACGAGAGACCTCGCCCCAGGAAAGCCTTCTTTCAAAAGAATTAACCAATAGAGGGAAGTCCCCAAAACAAGGTAAATAATGCTGGCCTTGAGGATGAAGCGGGCAGTATTTACGATGCTGGGAGTTACCTCCTCCTGGCGCGCTTCAGCATAATACATACTCAAGGAAGAAATCCCCGGTTTAAAAAGCAGAGACAAAGCCACAATTACTATCCCTTGGCCCCCTATAAACATAAGAAGGTGCCTAAAAAAATTTGTGCTCAAGGGCATACCTTCAAGGTCCTTGGCTAGGGTGAGACCTGTGGTAGTAAGCCCGCTCATACTTTCAAAGCAGGCATCTATAAAACTCTGGTAATGGCCGGACAAATATAAAGGCAGGGCGGAAAAGAACATCGACCCCACCCAAATAAGACCCACCAAAACTATCCCCTGGGCCCAGTTAAGTTCTCTTTTTTGAGGAAAAACCATCATCAAAAATAATCCTGCGCTTAAAATAGCAAAAAAACCCAAAAGAAAATCAGGGATGACCTTATACTCTTTAAATCCTATCGCTATTATCAAAGGAAGGAGGAAAACAGGAGAAAGCACTACCCACACAAACCCCAGATACCTTAAAACTACCTTTAGATTTTTCCAGGAAAGAGGAAGAATCATTTGAAGAAAGAAAAAATCCAGGAATAGAAGAAAAATATAGCCAAAATAGAAACGGCGAAAACCATTTCCCAAACTATCCCCAGAATTTCTATGCCTATGTTTTTAATAACCTTGAGAGGGCGCATGTTATACCTTGCCTATTAAAGCCCTTAGAACCTCTTTTTCTAAGGTTATCCTGGTAAGGGCTACTACCTCGTCATTAACAAGGAGGGAAGTGTCTCCCCGGGGTATGACCACATTCTCCTGCCGCAAAATGGCTAAAAGAACTGTGTCCCGAGGCAGGCGTAAATCTTTTATCTTTTTGTTTGCGCTGGGTGCGCCTGGAGAAATATTAACCTTAACCAAAGCCAGCCTTCCCTTTTTGAAACTCAAAAGACTTATAAAATCTTGGTAGGAAGCCTCCTCCTCTATTATTTTGGTAAGGATGGTGGTGGTATCGATTGGCACATCTACTCCCAAAGAATAAAAAACCTTTAAATTTTGAGGGTCGTTTGTCTTGGCAATGGTGCGCCTCACTTTAAACTTATTTTTGGCAATCTGAGAAATTACCAAATTTTTTTCGTCCCTGCCAGTAAGGGCGACTACGCAATCAGCCTCTTCTGCCCCTGCCTCTTCCAAAATCTCAGGCTGGGTCCCGTCAGCACAAACAACCAGAGCATCAAGGCGATGGGAAATTTCTAAAGCCCGACCTTTATCCTCCTCGATGAGGACTACCCGATGTTTATCCTGCACTAACTTCCTTGCCAGAAAAAAACCTAAATTACCTACGCCTACGATGATGATAAACATATCTTCTTCAAGTGCTGGGCTAAAATCTGGGATTTAACCAAAACTTCTATGCCCCGTTCTCTGCAGAGAAAAAGCTTCTGAGGATTATTGATAACCGCTGCTACCTTCTCCACCTTGAATATGTCTTTGGCTATCTGGGAGGAGATAATATTTGTGTCGTCGTCATCTGTCAAAGCCAAGAAAATATCAGCATGCTCAATTCCCGCCTCTTTAAGAACATTCTGTTTTACTATGCTCCCTAAAACCGTCTTGCCTGAAAACTCAAGGCTCAGTTTTTTAAAGGCTTCCTTTTTAAGGTCTATGACGACCACGTCAAAATTGCTCTTGGAAAAATCTTGGGCAAGTATTCTGCCCAGAGAGGAACAGCCTCCAATGACAATATACATCTTAAGAGCCCTTCTTGCCTTCCCTTCTAACGAGTTCTACCAGGGATTTAATCACCCAGGGTCTTTGAACTGCCAGTTGCTGGAGAACGCTGCGGTCGATAAGTATATTGTTTTTCTTTAGGCCGCTTATAAATCTGCTGTAAGTAAGCCCTTCCTCTCTCACCGCAGCGTTGATGCGGGCTATCCAGAGACGGCGGAACTGCCTCTTTTTTACTTTACGGTCACGGGTGGAATACCTTAAAGCCCTCTGGACAGTTTCCTTTGCCCGGCGATAAACTTTAGAGCGTTTTCCCCAAGCGCCTTTGGCTAATTTAAGAACCTTTTTAACCCTTTTTCTTCTAACCACTGATGTCTTTACCCTACTCATAAAACCCTCCCTTAGAAATTAAAGAACCTCCAAAGCCTTCTTCAATAATCTTCTGTCTGGGCCTGACAGCAGGGCAGGTTTTCTTAACCGCCTCTTCCTCTTCTGGGACTTGCCAGAAAGAAGATGGGATTTCCCTGCCCTCCTCCTTATAACCTTGCCCTTAGCAGTTGTCTTTATCCTCTTAGATAAAGATTTTTTAGTCTTAACCTTAGGCATAGTCTTCCTCCTATTTAGGGGCAAGAATCATAAGCCACATCCTCTCAAACCTCTGCGGAGGTTTGTCTATCTTGCCTGCGCTTGAAGTATCCTCTATAACCCTGTCAATAAGTTTCTTGCCCTTCTCAGGATGGGCCAGGTCTCTGCCTCGATAAATCAAGCGCACCCTTACCTTATCACCCTTTTCTAAAAATTTCAATATCTGACGCAGTTTTGTCTGGTAATCGTGCTCCTCAATGTAGGGCTTGAGGCGAATCTCTTTAAGATGTGCGCCTCTCTGGTGTTTTTTTGCCTCCCTTTCCCTCTTTTCCTGTTCGTACTTAAATTTCTTAAAATCCATTATCCTGCACACTGGCGGATTGACTCCAGGAGCAACCTCTACTAAATCTAAGCCTGCCTCCTGTGCCATCCTTATGGCCTGCCGGAAAGAAACTACTCCCACCTGTTTGCCTGAAGCATCTATCAGCCTCACCTGGGGAGATTGAATTCTATAGTTTATGCGGTAGTAACGGATAGTCTCACCTCCTCCTTTAACATCCTCAAAAATTCCTCCAAAGTTTTTGTCCCTAAACGGCCCTCTTTTTTCTTCCTCACATCTACGGAATTGGCCTGTTCCTCTTTTGGCCCCACTACCAGTGTATAGGGAATCATTTTTTCTTCAGCGTCCCTTATCTTCCTGTTGAGGGTCTGATTTCGGCTGTCTACCTCGACCCTTATATCCTCTTTTTCTAAATGTTCCTTGACCTCAAAAGCGTAGGAAAGAAGCCTTTCATTTAAAGGAAGAACGACTACCTGCACAGGCGCAAGCCAAAGAGGGAAAAGCCCTTGATGATGTTCGATAAGGGCCCCCAGGAAACGCTCTAAGCTTCCCAGTATAGCCCGGTGAATCATTACTGGCCGCTGAAGTTTATCCTTCTCGTCAACAAAATGAATATCAAATCTCTGAGGTATGGCAAAATCTACTTGAATAGTAGAGGCCTGCCAAAACCTCCCCAGGCAATCCTTGAGTTTTATGTCGATTTTAGGCCCATAAAAAGCGCCCTCGCCGGGATTTACTTCATAGAAAAAATTTGCCTCTTTCAAAGCCTCTTCCAAGGCCTGGGTTGCCTCATCCCACATCTGTTGAGTGCCAATAAATTCCTGGGGTTGGGTGCTCAATTCTGTCTCAAACTCTTTAAATCCAAAAGTATTAAGGGTGAACTGGACAAATCTTATAATCTCTATTATCTGTTCTTTGAGTTGGCCTCTGGTGCAAAAAATGTGGGCATCATCCTGGGTAAAACCTCGCACCCTCAGAAGCCCGTGTAGTACGCCGGACTTTTCATTCCTGTAAACCGTGCCCAATTCAAAAAATTTAAGAGGCAGTTCCTTATAACTGCGCTGTTTTGATTGATAAATTAAAATGTGCCCCGGGCAATTCATAG
>CAYNIO010000013.1:0-17424 GCA_964397495.1 uncultured Planctomycetia bacterium | reverse complement strand
GAGTTCGACAGCAAGAAAGTATCTTCTACCAGGGATTTGGTAAGGATGGTAGGCAATAAGGAGCCAGGGGAGGTGGTAGAAGTAAAGATTATACGAGACAAAAAACCTTTAATTCTCAAGGTTAAGATTGGCAAAAGGCCTAAAAATTTAGAGAAATTAGAAACATTAACCCCCGGGTTATTTAGGGGTATGGAGGTTAAGGAATTGAATCCCCAGATAGCAGAAAGGTTGGGCGTTACAAGTTCCCAGGGGGTTTATATATCTTTTATTGAGCCCGGTTCTGTTGCCGACAAAGCAGGTTTAATGCGGGGGGATGTTATTGAGGAAATTGAGGGGAAAAAGATTTATTCTCTGGAGGATTTTAAGGAGGCCATAAAGCAAAGCGGTCCCCTTCTTATAAAGACTAACCGTGGGTATTTTGTTTTGGGAGAAGAGTGAAGAATACAAGTTTAAGAATAAAGTCTTACACTATTTAAAGTATAGGCTGCGTAGCGAGAAAGAAATCAGAGACCACTTTAGGGATAAAATCCCTGCCTCAATCTTGGAGGCAATAATAAAAGAATTAAAAGAACGTCGGTTTGTAGACGACCGCAATTTCGCTCTTTTATTCGCCCAGGAGAAGTTACGCAATGGCTGGGGAAGAAAAGCGCTAAGATTTGAACTTTTCAAAAAGGGCGTAAATAAAGATATTGTAGATGATGTAATCTCAGGCATATCCTTAAATAAGGAGAAAGAGATAGCCTCTAATTTAGTGAAAAAAAAGGTTAAAGGTGCTTGTCCTCTGGAGCGCAAGAAAAAGATATACCAAATTCTCTGCCGCAGAGGGTTCCCTCATAATATTATAGAGAAAGTCTTAAACGATGAAGACTTCTGACATTCGCCAGAGTTTCTTGGATTTTTTTATAAATAAAGGGCATATATTGTTTCCTTCGGACAGCATCGTCCCTCAAGGGGACCCCACGGTCCTTTTTACCTCTGCAGGTATGAACCAGTTTAAGGATTATTTCCTGGGAATTAAAAAGGACGTGAGGAGGGCCTGTTCCTGCCAGAAATGCCTGCGCACCGACGACATTTTAAAGGTAGGAAAAACCCCTTATCACCATACATTTTTTGAAATGTTAGGGAACTTCTCATTTGGCGATTATTTCAAGGAGGAGGCAATAATCTGGGCCTATGAGTTTGTAACCCAGGTTCTGAAAATACCCTATGAGAAGTTGTGGGTTTCTGTATACCGAGAGGATGAAGAGTCTTATAACATATGGGAAAAGAAGGTAGGTTTTTCTGCTTCTAGGATAGTGAGGCTCCTTGAGGATACCAATTTTTGGCCTGCCAATGCTCCTCAATTGGGGCCCGACGGGCCGTGTGGGCCCTGTTCTGAGATATTCTTTGACAAGGGAAAAGATTACGGTTGTGGTAGACCTGAATGTAATCCCTCTTGCGGTTGCGGAAGATTTGTAGAAATCTGGAATTTGGTGTTCACTCAATACAACCGTGTGGGTCCAAATAAATTAGAACCCCTTCCCCAAAAGAATATAGATACAGGTATGGGTCTGGAGAGGGTAGCCTGCGTGCTTCAAGGAAAGGAGAGCAATTTCCAGATAGATATATTTCGACCCCTGGTAAGTTTTATCTGTGAAGCCCTGTCTTTAGAGGAAAAAGACAAGAGCGAACTTATTTACGCTATTTCTGACCATATAAGGGCAGCGGTGTTCTGTGTAAGCGAAGGCATAATTCCCTCTAATGAACTGAGGGGGTATGTGGTAAGAAAACTTTTAAGGAGGGCTTCAAGTTTTTCTTTCCTTCACAATAAAACCAAGCCCTTTCTTTATAAGGCAGCCTTTGTGGTAAGTGACATTTTTAAAAATGTCTATCCGCAGTTAAATGAAACCAAAGAAAATGTTGCCCAGATAATAAGATTTGAAGAGGAAAAATTTTTAAGTAATTTAAAAAATGCCCAAAAGTTATTTGAAGGAATGCCCCAAGGCACTAAGGAATTGGCCGGGCCTACAATATTTAAACTTTACGATACATATGGCCTGCCTTTGGAGGTAATAAGGTTTTTTGCTCAGAAAAGGGGGCTGGATTTAAATGAAGAGGAATTTCATAGGCTTCTCAAAGTAGCTAAGGATGGTTCCCGCAAGTCTAGCAAGTTCTACAAAGAGGTGTTTTCTGCGCCCGCCAGTTCTTTCTCTACGCAATTTCTAGGATATGAGGAGTTAGAATGTCGCTCGCGAATATTGTCCATCCGCGATAAAGAAGGCAATGATAAGGAGTCTGCCAGCATAGGCGAAGATGTAGGGTTGATACTTGACAGGACTGTATTTTACGGAGAAAGTGGCGGTCAGGTGGGCGACAAGGGCAGGATTAAAAGTTCAGGCCAAACCCCTTTTCTTTTAGAGGTTGTGGATACCAAGAGGCAATCCCAGACTATAATTCATTGGGGTAAGGTTCTACAGGGAACAATTTATACTGGCGAAGAGGTTTTATGCCAAGTGGATAAAGCCCGCAGGGAATCCATAAAGAGGGCCCATACTGCTACACACCTGGTGCAGTATGCTTTAAGAAAAATATTAGGCACGCATATAAAGCAGGCGGGTTCGCTTGTAGAGGAAGACCGTTTTCGTTTCGATTTTACCCATTTTAAGGCTTTGACACCCCAAGAAATAGGTATGGTTGAGGAGGAGGTAAATTCCAAGATTCTCGAAGACGTAAAAGTAGAGATAGAAGTTATGCCTTTGAGGGAGGCAAAAAAGACAGGCGCTCTTGCTTTTTTTGAAGAAAAATACGAAGAGAGAGTAAGGGTTGTAAGGATAGGTTCTTACAGCAAAGAATTGTGCGGGGGGACTCATATTGAATCTACAGGGAAGATAGGACTTTTTAAAATAATAAAAGAGCAAGCCCTTCAAAGCGGGGTAAGAAGAATAGAGGCCCTTACAGGAAAGAGGGCTCTTCAGTACCTTGATTCCCTGAGGGGTAAACTTGAAGAGTTAAGCCTCCTTCTTAAAGTTCCTCCGGAAGATATTTTAGAGAGAGTGAAGGCCTTGCTTTCTGAGGTTAAATTCTTGCAGAAAAATGTTAGAGAGATGGACCTGGCGATATTTTCCAAGAATTTAGACAAATTTCTTAATCAGAGTTTTCTCCTTAAGGGGGTTAAAGTTATCCTGAAGTCATTTGAAGGCAAACATTTGGGCCAATTGAGAGGGTACATAGATATAATATCTTCCCAAAGCCCTGACGATTTCATGGTAATTTTCATCTCCTCAAAACAAGAAAGAAAAGACATTCTTATATACAGGGGCAAAAATTTTAAAGGCGCTTTCTCGGCAAAAGATGTCTTATCTTGGCTTGAGCCTTTAGGTATCAGGGGTGGGGGTAAGGAGAATCTTGTTCAGGGGGGGACGGCCAATAATATTTCAGAAAAGGATATATTGAATGTTTTAAAAAATAAGGTAAATTATGTAGAATGAAGATTATTAAGCCCTCAAACAAGGATTTCAAAAAACTTTGCCTGCGTCGGTTCCATACTAAAAAAATTGTTGAACTGCAGGTGTCCAGAATTCTTAATGACATACGCAAATATTCAGACAAGGCTTTAATATACTACACAAAAAAATTTGATGGCGTAAAATTAAGGCCCCAGGATTTAAGGGTGAGGGAATCCGATATCTCCGCAGCCTTTCAAAATATAGATACCCACTTTATAAAGAACCTTAAAGAAATAATTCAGAGATTGTTTTCTTACTATCGCAGTCAATGCAAGAAGAGGGTGTTTCGCATACGTAGCTCTGAAGGTTCTGTAATCGAGGAGAGAAAAGTTCCTCTGGAGAGTGTGGGTATTTATGTCCCTGCGGGTACGTCTCCTTTGGTTTCTACAGTATATATGGCAAGTATTCCTGCTATTGTGGCAGGGGTAAAGAATATTGTTTTGGCTTCCCCCCCGAATAAGGAAGGCAGGATAAACCCCTACATTCTTGTAGTTTCCTCCCTGCTCAAGATAAAAAATATCTATAAGGTAGGAGGAGCCCAGGCCATAGGAGGATTAGCCTTTGGGACAGAGATTATACCCCGTGTAGACAAAATTGTAGGGCCTGGCAACCAGTATGTTACTGAAGCCAAACGCCAGGTCTTCGGCTACGTGGATATAGATATGCTTGCCGGTACTTCAGAATTGGCAATAGTAGCTTCAAGTTTTTCCAATTTTGATTATGTGGTGCAGGACCTTAAGTCCCAGGAGGAGCATTTTAAATCCCTCATATTTCTTATAACTAATTCTAAGAAACTTATTCGTTATGTCAAAAATGAGGTTTCCTCAGGGTATATTGTCCAGGTTAAGAATATGAAAGAGGCTCTGGATGCGGTAAACAATATTGCCCCTGAACACCTGCAAATTATGATAAAAAGCCCTAAGAGGTTTCTTAAGGGAATAAAAAATGCTGGGGCAGTCTTCTTAGGGAACTTTTCGCCCACAGCCATAGGCGATTACATTGCTGGTCCCAGTCATATCCTGCCTACTATGGGCAGCGCACGCTTCTTCTCGGGATTAGGAGTAGAAAGTTTCCTTAAAACTATTCATATAATAAATTTCTCACGCAAGGAATTAGAAAAAACAAGAAATTTAGTAGGTATGATATCTAACCTGGAAGGATTAAAAAAGCACCTGGAGAGTGTGGAGATAAGATTTAAAAGATAGGCCTTCCTTGATTCTTATTCTTCCATTATCTGCCGCAGATATTTTTTGGAAATAGTTTTGCGCACCTTTGCTGCATCTAGAAATCCTGTTAAGGTTCCGTCTTCGGAAACTACAGGGCAATAACCCAGGGATTGCAATTTGGGGTTTATTTCGTCCAGAGTTGCATCGCGTCCTGTCTGAGTGGCAGGTTTACTCATCAGGTCTTGGGCAACTATGGCTTGACTCATATCCACAAGGTTCAGGGTATTCTTTATAGTTTCAATTGAAAGGATACCTTTAAGTTTACGGTTATGGTCCACCACCGGGTAATAAAGATTTTCTGTATTGCTGTAGATTTGCCAGATTTCGCGCAAGGGAGTAGACTCATACACAGGGGGCATATTCCTGTCCATAATTTCGCCTACCTTTATCTTTTTTAAAAGGTCCTTTTCAGTAATATTTTTGCCCGCTTCTTTCGCTTTCTCTACTGCTATCTTTACTACTGCTGGGCCGACAAGTTGAAGTATAAATGTGGTGAGGGTAACTACGCTTACAATAAGGTTTCCAGTATCATTTTTAAAATGTTGGCCTGCCAATATGGATAGGCCTATGGCTGCGCTTGCTTGGCAGAATAGTCCCCAGGCTAAGTATTTACGTACTACCACAGGCGCCCCTGAAATTTTAGCCCCTAAGTAAGCCCCAAACATTTTGCCGATGGTTCTGAATATTATGTAGCTGCCTGCCAAAATGAAAAGAAGAAGATTCATGCCGCGGATGTTTAGTTTTGCGCCCACAAGTATGAAGAACATCACATATATAGGTGCTGAAAACCCTTCTAAGACGCTGAATATATTTTTGCTTCTTTGAGGGCTCCTGTTAGTTACTACGAACCCTGCAGACATAGCGCTCAGTAGCATATCTACGCCTATGGTTAAGGATATTCCTATGATAAGCAATACTGCCCCTAAAGAGAAGGCGAGGATCCTCTGTCTTTCTTGGTCCTTGCGTATAATATGGACGAGGATTAATCCTCCCAGCCCTCCAAGAATTATCGACCCCGCAATTTCATAGAAAGCCTGAAAGAAAACATGCACAGGGGTAGTGGATTTTACCCCCAGAATGATATTTGCTCCCACCGCACTTAAGACAAAAAGCAAAAAGGAGAGCCCGTCGTCTAAAGCGACTATCCCCAAAGTGGTGGTAGTAAGGGGTCCCTTGGCTTTCAATTCCCATAAAACATTGATGGTGGAGGCGGCATCTGTGGCAGAGGCAATTGAACCCAATAGAATTCCTGAAGCAATTGCTATGCGCCAGTCTTTAGTGAAGATGTAGGAAAGGATACCGGTTGTTAAAGATACAAGGATGTAGGCGAATAGACCTTCAGCAAAAAGTATGGAGATGAATTGTTTTCCATACCGTCTTAGGGTTTCAAGTTTCAATTCCCCGCCTATCATAAAGGCTATCAGGCCCAAAGCAAAATAATTGAGGGGTTCTAATTTAAGAAGGACCCCGGAATTTATTATCCCCAGACCCGTAGAGCCAAGAATTATGCCAATAACTATATAGCCTATGACTTGGGGGATGCGTATTTTCTCAAAGAATTTGCCTCCAAAGACGCCTCCAACTAAGGAAAGCCCAAGGAGAATAAGAAGGTTGAGGTGGATATAAGATATTTTTTCCTGGATAACAGAAATTATGCCCATAATCTTGCTCGGAAGCCAAAAATTAGATACTATTTATACTACAAATATTCAGATATAGCAATAACTTGAGACAATTTTTTTTTGTGAGATAATAATTGCATATGAGAAAGGCAACCCTTAAAAGGAATACGCGCGAGACTTCCATAACCCTTAAACTGAATCTTGACGGAGAAGGTAGGGCCAAAATAATTACCCCCATAGGGTTCTTGAACCATATGTTAGAACTGTTGTCTTTTCATGCTAATTTTGATTTGGAGATAAAAGGTTCCGGTGATTTGGAGGTCGACCTGCACCACCTTAATGAGGATATAGGTATTGTTTTAGGCAAAGCTCTGGATAAAACCTTGGGGAGAAGAAAAGGGATAGTGCGTTTCTCTTCAAACACCGTACCTATGGACCTGAGTTTAGTCAGGGTTTCTCTTGATATAAGCGGCAGGCCATGTTTAGATTTCCAGAAGGGGCCTGCGGGGAAATTTTTTGTTAAGGATTTTAAAGGGTATAACCTTAATTATGCCCGGCAGTTTCTTCTGGGGATTGTGCATCAAGCCAAGATCACCCTCCATATAGATATTCTTAAGGCCGACGACCCTCACCATGTCCTGGAGGCTATATTTAAAGGCTTAGCTCTCTGTCTTTTTGAGGCCACGCGTATCCGTAAAAGAAAAAGTTCTATATCCACCAAAGACAGAAAATGATTGCGGTTGTGGACTATGGGATGGGAAATCTCCGTTCCATCCAAAAAGCATTCCAGCATTTGGGAAAGAAGGCAGTAGTTACTTCTTCTTTCCGCACTCTTCTAAAATCTTCCCATATCGTGCTTCCAGGCGTAGGTCATTTCGGCAGGGCAGTAAAGAACTTGAGGGCTTTGAAATTATGGAACCCTCTGAAAGAAGCAGTTATCGTTAAAAAGAAACCATTTTTGGGGATATGTTTGGGCCTACAACTGGTGCTTGAAGCAAGTCAAGAATCAAGCTTCCATAAAGGGCTTTCTATATTAGAAGGAAAAGTGCTTAAGTTTCAAGGAGTTATTACTCCCCATATGGGATGGAACAAAGTCTATTTAACTAAAACTAGCCCTCTTTTTAGGGGCATAGGGAACGCAGGCTTTTTTTATTTCTGCCATTCTTACTATGCCCCTTTGTTAAAAACAACCTTGGGTTATACTCTGTATAAGGTGAAATTTTCATCCTGCATAAATTATGAGAATATAACTTTAGTGCAATTCCATCCAGAAAAAAGTCAAAGGTTGGGGCTAAAATTCTTGAGCAACTTTCTTAAACAATGATAAGTTTTATACCTGCTATAGATTTAAGGAAAGGCAAAGTGGTAAGGCTCTGGCAGGGGAAACCTGAGGATGAATTTTTATATTCCTCCTCGCCGTTGGAAGTCATAAAAGGGTTTGAGTCTTTAGGCATTGAATTGGTGCATATCGTGGATTTGGACGGGGCCATAGAAAATACTCCCCAGCGCCTCTTATTGAATAAGATTTCTAAAGAAATAACTATTGGTTTCCAATGGGCAGGAGGCGTGAGGAGTCTGGATTATTTAAAAGAAATTTTGGAAAGTGGGGCCAAGAGGGTTATTATCTCTACTAAGGCTTTGGAAGATAGGGACTTTCTTCGCCAAGCTCTAAATATCTGGGGGGCTCAACACATAGGCGTTTCTATAGACGTAAAAGAAGGCAGTGTTTTTCTGAAAGGTTGGAAGGAAAGGATAACAGCCTCGGCCCGTCAGGTAGCACAGTTTCTTATAGAAGAGGGCTGCAAGAATATCGTGATTACCGACATAAAGAAAGATGGGACATTAGAGGGCGTAGACACATTATTTTTTAAGCAGACTCTGGAGAATTTAGAGGCAGATTTTTATCTTGCAGGAGGGATTTCATCTTACAAGGACCTCGTATCTGTAAAAGAGATGGGGCTTGGGAATGTAAAAGGTGTTATTGTAGGAAGGGCTATCTACGAGAAAAAAATTGACCCCCTCAAGGCTTTGAAGATATTGAGAGAAGATGCTGTCTAAAAGAATTATACCCTGCCTTGACGTAGACAGGGGCAGGGTAGTCAAGGGAGTAAATTTTAAGAATTTGCGCGATGCGGGCGACCCCGTAAAAAACGCTATATTTTATGACCGCCAAGGCGCAGATGAACTTGTATTTTTAGATATTACTGCCTCTTGCCAGAAGCGTTCTCCGATGATAGGTGTAATAAAAAAAGTGGCTGAGGCTGTATTTATGCCTTTTACCGTAGGCGGGGGCATAAAAAGCATTGAGGATATAAGGGAACTTCTTTTGGCAGGGGCTGATAAGGTTTCTCTGAATACCCAGGCGGTAAAGAATCCTTACCTAGTTAAGAAAGCCTCTGGTATTTTTGGTAGTCAATGCATTGTGGTTGCTATAGACGCCAAGAAAAAGGGCACAGACAAGTGGGAGGTGTACATAAATGGAGGCAGGACGCCTACAGGGCTGGATGCCGTAGAATGGGCAAAGAAGGTTCAATCTTTGGGCGCAGGTGAAATTCTTTTGACAAGCATGGACTTTGATGGTACAAAAGATGGGTATGACCTTAAACTTACGCAGAAGGTATCTTCCAGCGTAGATATACCTGTAATAGCATCAGGGGGAGCCGGTAAATTGTCCCATTTTTACGAAGTTTTTACTAAAACACAGGCAACCGCAGCCCTGGCGGCTTCCATATTTCACTTTCGGGAATATAGTTTACAGGAAGTTAAGGAATATCTTAAAAGGAGGGGTGTGAATGTGCGCCTGGATAGATGATTTGAATTTTGACCAGAATGGTTTGATTCCTGCTATTATCCAAGATATAAACACCGACCAGGTGTTGATGTTGGCTTATATGAATAAGGAATCCATTAAAAGGACCCTGCAACAAAAAAAAGCCTGTTTTTGGTCGCGGTCTCGCCAGAAATATTGGACCAAAGGGGAAACTTCAGGAAATTTCCAGGTAGTCAAGGAGATATATTACGACTGCGATAAAGATGCCCTCCTGATAAAGGTAGTTCCTCAAGGTCCAGCATGCCACACAGGAAATATGAGTTGTTTCTTCACGCAGGTTTACCACGATGAGGCCTAAACTTTTCCATAAGATATTTTCAGAGGACACTTTAAATACCGTTCAGTTATACTCCTATCTCTATCAAAAGAAGTACAGTTTTTTCTTAGAGTCTGCTGAAGGCGAAGAAAAGATTGGAAGGTTTTCTATTCTGGGGTGGCAGCCGCTTTTTATTTATATCCTAAAAAATAATCATTTTTGCCTGAAAGACGTATTAAACAGCAAAGTTTTTAAAGGGAAAGTGTCTTCTCCATTTAGTATCCCCCGCCAGATTTTAAAAGAATACCGCAAAGATTTTGATTTAGACCTTCCCTTTTTAGGCGGTTGGGTGGGATTTATTTCTTATGAATTTCTTACCCTTCTTGAGCCGGTAAAGCCCTCCCGAAAAGACTTGTTCGCTGCTCCTTATGTATATCTGTTGTTTCCCAAGAATGTGTTTATCTTTGACCATTTCAAAAGAGAAATTCACTTTTTAGATATACTGCCCCAGAAAGGTGATAATCCTTTTAAGATTTTGAGAGGTATACGTCCCTTGAGGCCGATTAATCCTTATGTGAAGAAAAAGGTAAAATTCTCTTCCAATTTCAAAAAGTCCAATTTTGTTAAGTCTGTAAGAAAGGCCAAGAAACTCATTCGTCAGGGGGAAGTAATCCAGGTTGTGCTTTCTCAACTTTTAAAAATAAAGTCATCCGTAGACCCCTTTCTGGTATACCGCGCCTTGAGGATCCTTAACCCCTCGCCTTATATGTTTTTTCTGAAATTCTCAGGAGATATATTATTAGGTTCTTCTCCTGAGATGTTGGTAAAGAAAAAAGGCAATACGGTCTTTACCTGTCCTATTGCCGGTACCCGCCCCCGAGGAAAAACAGATAAGGAAGATAAAAAGCTGGAGAGGGAGTTGAAGAGAAGCGTGAAAGAGAAAGCAGAGCACCTTATGTTAGTAGACCTGGGCAGAAATGATCTGGGCAGGGTTTGTAAATCAGGGAGCGTGAAGGTTGAATCTTTTATGGATGTGGAGAGGTATTCTCATGTAATGCATCTTGTGTCGCGTATTCAGGGAAAAATAAAAAGCACAAGGGACAGTTTCAGTGTCCTTGAAGCCTGTTTCCCTGCAGGCACAGTAAGCGGAGCGCCCAAGGTAAGAGCGTCTCAAGTAATAAGCGAGCTAGAGCCTACCCGGCGCGGACCTTATGCAGGTTGCGTGGGGTATTTTGACCTCAGGGACAACATGGATACCTGTATTACCATCCGTTCTCTTTACAAAAAGGCAAATTTCTATTATATTCAATCAGGGGCAGGGATAGTATACGACTCCCAGCCCCAGAGGGAGTATGAGGAGATTATGAATAAGGCTAAATCTTCGTTATTGTCTCTGGAGATAGCCAATGCTAATAACACATTTTCTTAAAAGGAGGTGTAAAAGGTGGCTGTAAGAATAAGACTGCGCAAACCTGCAAAGCCTATAAAGAGCAGGACTCATTTCAAAATTGTGGTTACGGATTCTCGTGAATCTCGCGAAGGAAGATTTGTGGAACAGATAGGTTATTACGACCCTTCTAGGAAACCCGAACTTCTAAAAATTGATATTGAGAAGTTCGAATCTTGGATAAAGAAAGGGGCCCAGCCTACCCAGGCAGTAAAATCCCTCGTTAAAAGGTATAAGCGCCAGTCTAAACAAGGAGAGGAGAAATGAATCCAGGTAGTTCCGGTTTAGGAATGTTTTTGCCGTTTATTCTCATATTTGTTGTATTTTACTTTATTCTTATAAGGCCGCAACAAAAGGAACAGAAGAAGAAAGAAGAAATGATAAAGAGTCTTTCTAAGAACGACGAGGTTGTGACTATTGGAGGTATCCATGGGGTTATATACAACATTAAAGATAGAACAGTAGTCCTTAAGGTAGATGACAATACCAAGATTGAGCTGGACAAAAGCGCGATATCGTATGTAAAGAAAAAAAGGTAGTATGCCTCGAAATACCCTCATCAAAGCCGGTGTAAGCTTGTTTATTCTGGGGGTATGTATTTTTTGGGCTTACCCCCTCAACGAGAAGATAAATTTAGGTTTGGACCTAAAGGGAGGTATGCATCTTGTTTTCAGGATTGATACCTCGAAACTCAGCCCCCAGGAAAGAAGGGGGGTGCAGGACAGAGCCTTAGAGATACTCAGAAACAGAATTGACCAGTTTGGCGTAAGGGAACCTTTAATCCAGCCTCAAGGCAAAGACCAGATAGTGGTGCAACTGCCAGGTGTAACTGACAGAGAGCGCGCCATTGGCATAATTGGCCAGACCGCACTTCTGGAATTTAAACTTGTGGAAGACGACCCTCAACTCCTTAAACAGGCATTTGAAGGCAAAACTCCTGAGAACTATGAGCTAAAGACTTATAAGGATACGCAACTTCTTCTTAAAAAGAAACCAGAACTCACCGGTAAATATATTACTGACGCCCAGGTTAAATTTGACCAGAGTATGCAGCCTTACGTATCCCTGACTCTAAACTCCAAAGGCACGCGGATATTTGCCCAAGTTACCGAGAATAATATAGGAAAGAGGCTGGCAATAGTCTTGGACGAGAAGGTAAAGTCTGCGCCTGTAATAAGAGAGGCTATACCCTCAGGCAATGCTTCTATCAGCGGCAATTTTAGTTATGAAGAAGCCCAAGATTTAGCGTTGGTCTTAAGGGCAGGTGCCCTTCCCTGCCCCATGGTTTTAGAAGAAGAAAGGACAGTAGGCCCGCTTCTGGGGCAGGATTCTATAAATAAAGGAATTAAGGCTTCTATACTGGCTGGGGCAATTATAGGATTGTTTATGATAATCTATTACACTCTTGCGGGCCTGGTTGCTGTTTTAGGGTTGATCTTTACTTTAAGTTTTATTTTAGGAGTCCTTGCTTACTTTGGAGCCACACTTACTCTTCCGGGGATAGCAGGTATAATTCTTACATTGGGCATGGCTGTAGATGCCAATGTCCTCATCTTTGAAAGGATACGCGAAGAAAGCAATGCGGGTAAAAGCTTGCTTTTTGCTGTCAATAGTGGTTTCAAGAAAGCTTCTTCCGCAATTTTAGATTCCAACATTACCACACTCATAGCCGCTTTTTTTCTTTTGCAATTTGGCACCGGTCCCATAAAAGGTTTTGGCCTCACCCTTATGATAGGATTGTTGGGAAGTATGTTTTCTGCGCTTGTATTCTGCAAGTTTGTATTCGAGTTTCTAATCCAGCTAAAAATCATTAAATCTCTGCCTATGCTGTCATTATTCAAAAGACTTAATATCAATTTTATCCGCTGGAGAAAATTCTGCATCACAGGTTCTCTGTTGATTATAGTTTTGGGGATGTTTGCCTTTTTTAAGAATTACCGTAATGTATTCGGTATAGATTTCAGCGGAGGGCAACTGGTAGAATTCCGTTTTAAACAGAGGCCTGATTTGGAAAAAATAAGGCAGGCTTTATTAGAAAAAGGCATTAAAGAGTACAGGCTTCAGCAATACAAAGAAGACCCTAAAATTGTGCTTATAAGGACGGATAAAGATTGTTCTCTTGATATAAAAAAGGCTTTGAATAAATATTTTCCCCAGGGTTATGAATTCCTGAGGCAGGAGTCAGTAGGCCCTGTCGTAGGAAAAGAATTAAAGAAAAAAGCCCTGCGGGCTATCGTATTTTCTTTAGTAGGAATATTGATATATGTTGGCTTTAGGTTCAAGCACCTCAGTTTCGGTCTGGCAGGAGTGATGGCCCTTTTCCACGATGTTTTAATAACCATAAGTTTTCTTATGTTTACTCACAGGCTCATAGATCTTTTAATTGTCAGCGCCCTCCTTACCATAGCAGGCTATTCTATAAATGATACCATAGTCATCTATGACCGTATAAGAGAGATATACCCCCGTATGAGAAAAACATCCCTCAAGGAAATCATAAATACTGCCATAAATCAGACATTTTCCCGCACCATAATAACCTCTCTTACCACGGTAATGGTTGTATTCATTCTTTACCTTAAGGGCGGTCAGGTCTTGAATGACTTTTCTTTTTCTCTTATCGTAGGCTTTATAGCGGGGACCTATTCCACGATATTTATAGCCTCGCCCTTAGTCTTGCTATTCCAGAAGAAATCCCTCTAAGAGCAAGATTTGAAATATGTTGGATAGTTTCAAGGTATACAAAAATCAGGAGTTAGTCCAGAAAGACTTTTTGGGCTTTCTCCTCAAGAATAATTACCGCCGTGTGCCCCAAATTGCAGAAGAGTATGATTTTTCTGTCAAGGGGAGAATTCTGGAACTCTGGCCCACATCTTTTGAGAACCCTGTAAGGATAGTGTGGAATTTTGACAAAATCTGTTCCATTAAAAGTTTTGATGTATCTTCGGGCTTGGAATTGTGGGAATTAGAAACCCTTATAATCCTGCCTTCTCTCAAAAGGAGACTCAAGAAACTAATCTATACCGAGGAATTGCCCCTTAAGGGTTTTGTGGATTTGAAAAAGGGCGATTACGTTGTCCATGTAAATTATGGCATAGGTATCTACAGGGGGACTAAAACTATAAAAAAGCGCAAATACTTTGTTGTTGAATACGACCGGCAGGATAAATTGTATGTACCTATAGAGGATTTGCACCTTATAGAGAAGTACATTTCCTTCTGGCACAAAAAGCCTAAACTATCGAGGTTAGGAACCAAACAATGGTTGCGTATTAAAGAGAGGGCAAAGAAAGGCATAGAGAGATTTGCTTTAGAACTAATAAGGACAGAGGCTTTGAGGAAAAGTATAGGGGGATTTAAATTTTCTTTAGATACCCCCTGGCAGGATACTTTTAACTCCCGTTTCCCTTATGAGGAGACCCCGGACCAGAAAAAGGCCTGGGAAGATACCAAGAGGGATATGGAGTCGTCTCTGTGTATGGACCGCCTCCTCTGTGGAGATGTGGGGTACGGAAAGACAGAAATAGCCTTAAGGGCTGCCTTCAAGGCAGTAATGGACTCTAAGCAGGTGGCATTTCTTGTGCCCACGACAATCCTTGCGGAACAGCACCATTACAATTTTGTAGAAAGGACCAAAGAGTTTCCTGTTAGGGTTGAGGTATTGTCCCGTTTCGTTGCTCCCTCCAGGCAAATCCAAATCCTTGAAGATTTAAAAAAGGGGAAGGTGGATATAATTATCGGCACCCATAGGCTCCTTAACGAAGATGTGGAATTTAAAGACTTGGGCCTGCTCATTATAGACGAGGAGCAAAGGTTTGGCGTAAAAGCCAAAGAACGCCTCAAGAAAATCAGGGCCAATATAGATGTCTTAACTCTTACCGCAACCCCTATACCCAGAACACTCTATATGGCATTGTCTGGCATAAAAGACATATCCTTTATAAAAACTCCCCCCAAGCAAAGATTGGCGGTAAAAACATTTGTGTGTGAATTTAATCGAGACCTTATAAGACAGTCTATTTTGAGGGAGAGAGAAAGAAAGGGGCAAATATTTTTCATCCACAACCGCATTCTCGATATAGAGAAGATATACAATATCCTTAGAAAAATATTGCCTCAGGATTTTAAAATAGGTTGTGCTTATGGTAAAATGAATTCCCGAATATTAGAAAAGACAATGCTTAAGTTCCTGAAAGGAGAATTAGATATTTTGCTCTCCACTAACATTATTGAATCAGGAATAGATGTTCCTCGGGCTGGCACCATAATCGTAAATGACGCTCATATGTTCGGCCTAGCAGACTTGCATCAGCTTCGGGGAAGGGTAGGCAGGTCTTATACGCAGGCTTATGCTTACTTTTTGGTGCCATCTTTCAAAACATTGCCCCATGATGCCAAAAAACGCCTGGAGGCCATTCAGAAATATAGTTTTTTAGGGGCAGGGTTTAAAATAGCCCTTCAGGATTTAGAAATTAGAGGCGCAGGCAATATTTTGGGCTTCCAGCAGCACGGTTTTGTTTACAGTATAGGGTTGGATTTATATTGCAGGCTTCTTCGGGAACAGATAGAAAAATTGAAGGATTATTATAAACTGGAGGAAGAGCATGTGTAAGATACTTCTGATTTTATTTCTTCTTATCCCCACTTCTTTATTTTCGCAGGAAAACAGAATTCTAGCGGTGGTGGGGAAGAAAGTGATTACCCAGCAGGACCTCAACAACTACCTGCAGATGGTGTATTTAAGGCTTTCCCAGATATATAACGGAGAAGAACTTGAAAAGAAACTTCGTGAAGAAAAAGAGAATGCTTTGCAGAATTTAGTTCAAGATAAACTCCTTCTGCAGGAAGCCCAGAGACTGAAATTGACCCTCGACGATTACTGGATAGATAAGGAGATAAACAAGATTAAAAAAAGATTTTCCTCACAGGGAGAATTTCTTGAAGCCTTACAAAAGAAAAATCTCACCCTCAGTGATTTAAGAAACCGTATTAAGGAACAACTTCTCATAGAGGCTCTCATAGATAGAGAGGTGCGTTCTAAAATTAAAGTTTCTCCTGCGCAGATAACCCAATATTACTTCGAGCACCAAGACAAGTTTAAAACAAAGGGGGAATATAAATTATGGGTAAAAGTATTTGACGATGAAAACCAAGCACAAGATTTTTATGAAAGCCAGAAGAAAAACCTTGACCTTAAAGAGTTTTCGGATTTTGGGTGGCAGCCTTTAGAGAGCTTATCGCCAGAAGTTAAAGAGAAATTATCTAACTCTCGTCTTCAGACCTTGATTGAGCCCATAAAACTTGAAGGCCGTTATTATATCTTTTACTTAGAAGCGAAACGCCCCCCAAGGGTTATACCTCTTAAAGACGCAAAGGACAAAATAAGAAGCAAACTCTTTAAAGAAAAATTTATGCTTTCCCTTAAATCCTATGCCAACAGCCTCAAGAAAAGGTTTATAGTAAAGGTGTATGATTAAGCTGGCTATAACTATAGGGGACCCCGCGGGGATTGGCCCCGAAATTGTCTATAAGACGCTTAAACGCACCCCACTCCCAAAAACAGTAAAGATAACCATAGTTGGCCAGAAAAAATGCTTCTGGAACCAAGGGTATAAAGTAGAAAGATTGAAGGGCATAGAATTTCTTGAAATAAGTGTTATAAAAGGGAAAGATATACCCTTAGGCAGAGAAAATAAACTGTGTGGTCTTGCCGGCTACAGGTATTTTCACGCCTCATTAAACCTTATTAAACGGAATTTAGCAGATGGCTTGGTCACTGCTCCTTTAGACAAAAAGGCTGTAAATATGGCAGGCGTAGGGTTTCAGGGTCATACCGAGGAACTGGAAAGATATTTCAAGAAAAAAACAGTGATGCTTATGAGTTCTCCTGAAATTCGTGTTAGCCTTTTTACTCGGCATTTACCCTTAAGCAGGGTTGCCTCGAGAATTAAAGAATCTTCATTGAAAGAGCACATAGAGATATTAAGGTCATCCTTAATCAGGTTATACGGAATAAGCAACCCCTCTCTGGGCATATGTGGTTTTAATCCTCATGCTGGAGAAGGGGGGCTGTTTGGAGACGAGGAGAAGAGGATTTTAAGGGTTGTTAAGACCTTAAAAGACCCTTTGGTGAAAGGCCCCTTTCCTGCCGACACCCTGTTTCTTAAAAGGAAGGAATTTGACTGTTTTGTAGGGTTGTACCATGACCAGGCAATGATTCCTTTTAAACTGCTTTCTTTCAGAAAGGGGGCGAATGTAACATTAGGATTGGATTTTGTTAGGACTTCCCCGCCTCACGGCGTGGCTTTAGATATTGCTGGAAAAAATACAGCAGACTTTCGCCCCTTTAAATACGCCCTCCTGGAAGCAATAAAACTCGTCAGAAACATTAAAAAACATAAGTAATCCTTATGGCCATAAGATTCCACCACAAAAAGACATTAGGCCAGGTATTTTTAAAGAACTTTAGTATGCGGGATAAAATTGTAAAGAGCATTCCTTTAAGCAGGCAGGACATACTCCTTGAAATAGGTCCAGGGGAGGGCCAGATTACAGAAC
>CAYNIO010000012.1:0-17885 GCA_964397495.1 uncultured Planctomycetia bacterium | reverse complement strand
TGGGTTCTGCATTTTGCCTCCCCTGCCTCTCCCGCCCACTATTTTAAATATCCCATAAAGACCCTCAAGGCAGGGATGCTGGGGACTTATAACTGTCTGGGTATTGCTAAAGCAAAGAAGGCCAGGTTTTTCTTGGCATCTACCAGCGAAGTCTACGGAGACCCTCTGGCCCATCCCCAAAAAGAAGATTATTACGGCAATGTAAACCCCATAGGAGAACGTTCCTGTTATGATGAGTCTAAGAGAGTTGCTGAAGCCTTAACTTTCGCTTACCACCGCAAACACCAGATAAACATAAGGGTAGCAAGAATTTTCAACACCTACGGCCCTCATATGAGGCCCGACGATGGAAGAGTTGTCTCTAACTTCATTGTCCAGTGTTTAAGGAATGAGGACTTGACCATTTATGGAGACGGAAAACAGACCCGTTCATTCTGCTATATAGACGACCTGGTAGAGGCTATTACAAGGTATATGGACGCAGATTATTCCGGCCCCCTTAATCTGGGCAATCCCCAGGAGTTTACAGTTCTTAAGCTGGCAGAGCTGGTAAGGAGCCTTACCTCATCCTCTTCAAATATAAAATTCCTCCCTGCTTTAGAGGATGACCCCCAGCGCCGTTGCCCTGATATAGGATTGGCAAAGAAACTGTTGAATTGGGAGCCTGAGATACCCCTGGAAGAAGGGTTAAGGCGTACTGTCGATTATTTCAGAGAAAGAATTAAATGAGCCAGGAGATATTTTATGAGAAGGTTTTTAGAGAACTTTACCGACAGAGGGTGGAGTCCCACCGTCTTTCGGTGGAGCGAAACCCCGTACCGTCTCGAACCGTTTTTGGTTTGGGACTGGTACGTGGGTAAAATATTTAGTTGTAGGAGGGAAGGCTATCAATTTTTACAACCCCCAAAATAGTTTAGATAGCATAGATTTAGTGATAGATACCCCATTCAATTTCAAGGACGTTTATAAACGCAGAAAAATACTTACAGTAAGGAGAGGTCTGGTTATTTCTTTGATATCTATATCAGACTTGAAAATAATGAAAAGAAAATCCGGGAGGCCTCAGGATTTAAGCGATGTAAAAGTTTTGGAGAGGATTGAAAGTGTCGCGAAGGACTAAAGAACATACTTATATGGATATAAGGTATCTTAAAAGGGTAGGGAGTTCATCCGCCTATCAGAAATTGCTGTGGTTGAGTAAGGCTAAAAAAATTTGGGGATTGGCTTTGGACAGGAAAAATATAAGAGAATCTTGGAGAAAATAAGGGGCTCAACACCATGATTAAGGTTTTAATTACGGGAATTACAGGGTTTGTGGGTTCGCATCTTGCTGAATATCTGTTGGATATGGAAAATATCGAAGTTTATGGAATTGTAAGACGGTGTTCTAAGATGGATAACATCGAGCATATAAAGGAAAAACTCAATCTCTATGAATGCGACATAAAAGACGCCTCTTCAGTAAGGCATGTAATAGATAAGGTGAAGCCCCACAAGATTTTTCATCTTGCTGCCCAGAGTTTTGTGCCCGCTTCCTTCAATGCCCCTGCAGAGACATTGAGTACCAATATTATAGGTCAACTGAATATTCTGGAGGCAGTAAGGGACTTGGGGTTTGACCCCATTATCCACATTGCAGGAAGTTCTGAAGAGTATGGTCTGGTTGAAGAGAACGAAGTCCCTATAACTGAGGATAACCCTTTAAGGCCCTTGAGCCCCTCTGGGGTTAGCAAGATTGCCCAGGACTTGATGGGGTTTCAGTATCACAAGAGTTTCGGATTGCGTATCATAAGGACCCGCGCTTTTAACCACACCGGCCCCCGCAGACCAGAGCCCTTTGTCTGTTCTAATTTTGCCCGTCAAATTGCTTTGATTGAAAAGGACAGGCAAGAGCCTGTAATCTATACAGGCAATCTCGACTCTGCCCGAGATTTTACAGATGTGAGGGATATGGTGCATGCTTATTGGCTGGCTACCGAAGTCTGTATCCCAGGAGAGGTTTACAATATCTGTTCGCAAAAGGCTCATAAGATAAGAGAAGTTTTAGATACTCTTCTTTCCTTTACTAAAATTAAACCCCAGATAAAGATTGACCCTCAGAGGATGAGGCCTTCGGATGTTCCATTGTTGGTAGGAAGTTGCAAGAAGTTTAGGGACCTGAGCGGCTGGCATCCTAAAATCCCTTTTGAGAAGACCCTGAAAGATATTCTGGATTGGTGGAGGAAGAAACTATAGATGAGCAAGAGAAAGGTTAACGTAGGCCTTGTAGGGGCAGGCTATTGGGGCAGGAACCTCGTGAGGGTATTTTCAGAATTGGGAGTGTTGAAGGCAGTATCTGATATAAGCAAGAGCGCTATCTACCCCTTGCGCCTTCAATACCCTCACATTAAATTTACTCCCCGCCCCCAGGAACTCATTGATGACGGAAGTTTAGACGCCCTGGTAATATCTACGCCTGCTTCTACCCACTATGAGTTTGCTAAAAAGGCCCTCCTCAAAGGAAAGCATGTTTTTGTAGAAAAGCCCCTCTCTTTCAGGTTAGAGGAGGCGCAGGAGCTTGCCCAGTTAGTAAGCAAAAGTGGTAGGATTTTAATGGTGGGCCATATCTTAAACTACCATCCTGCAGTAGTAAAGCTTAAAGAGTTGATAGACAGAGGCGAATTGGGGAGGATTGAGTATATTTATTCCAACCGCCTCAATATCGGGAAACTTCGCAGAGAGGAAAATATCTTATGGAGTTTCGCCCCCCACGATATTTCAGTAATTCTTATGCTTCTGGGAGAGTATCCTTCCAAAGTTGGTTCCTTTGGCGGCACGTATCTTCAAAAGAATATCTACGATACAACTCTTACTATTTTGGATTTCAAAAGCGGGGTAAAGGCCCATGTTTTTGTTTCTTGGTTGCACCCTTTCAAAGAGCAGAAACTGGTAGTTGTGGGGAATAAGAAGATGGCCCTTTTTGATGACTTGACTCAAGAGAAGTTGTTTCTTTATCCCCATAAGATTGAATGGAAAGGGCGCGTTCCTGTAGCCCAAAAGGCAGAAAGAGAGGCAGTAAGAATAAAGAATATAGAGCCCCTGAGGGCTGAATGCCAGCATTTTCTTAAATGCATAGCCAGCGGTTCTTCTCCCAAGACAGATGTTTATGAGGGCCTTAGGGTTCTTGAGATTCTCGTAGCGAGCCAGAATTCTCTGGAAAATGAAGGCAGGGTTATAGTTCTTGACAGACGAGGCCAGTTAGGAAGGGATTATTTTGTCCACCCCTCGAGTTTTGTAGACGAAGGCGTAGAGATTGGGGGAGGGACTCAAATCTGGCATTTTTCTCATATTATAAAGGGCTCAAAGATTGGCAAGAATTGCAAGATTGGCCAGAATGTAGTAATAGGCCCTAATGTGAGGATAGGAGATGGCTGCAAGGTTCAGAATAATGTTTCTATTTATGAGGGGATAACCTTAGAGGATAATGTATTCTGCGGGCCATCCTGTGTGTTTACAAATGTTTACAATCCCCGCAGTGAAATTCCCCGTATGAAGGAGTTAAAGGCTACCCTCGTTAAGAAGGGTTCAACCATTGGTGCTAACGCTACAATTGTGTGCGGCAATACCCTGGGCAGTTATTCTTTTATAGGCGCAGGAGCAGTAGTAACCAAAGACGTTCCTGATTATGCGCTGGTCTATGGAAATCCTGCCCAAATCAAAGGGTGGATGTGCGAATGCGGGGTGAAACTTGAGTTTAAGAAAACAAAAGCGGTCTGCAAGGCCTGCAGGAAAGAGTACAGGAAAACAAAGGGAAAGGTCGCAAGAATAAGGTAGAGAGGGGGTAATTCAGCAGGTATAGATATTGTTTACAAAGTTTACTATTACTAATATAATATTTTAAAGAAAAGTATGCTATCAATACTGTTATGGATTTAAGAACTATAATTAAGGAACAAAAAGAGGAACTTAATAGTATTGAGAGAAGAGAAAGAATAGTCGGAAGAGAGTTATTAGAGGATGCTAGAAATTACCTGAAGCATCCCAATATACTTGCAGTTGTGGGAATAAGGCGGTGCGGTAAATCTATATTTTCCTATCTTTTGGTGAGGAATGAAAGATTTGGCTACGTTAATTTTGACGATGAGAGATTGGCTGATTTTAAAGCGGAAGACCTCAACAAGATTTTGCAGGCATTTTATGAACTTTATGACGATGTTGATTATATTGTTTTGGACGAGATTCAGAATGTAAATGGATGGGAACTATTTGCAAACAGATTAAGGAGAACTAAGAAAGTTATCATTACGGGAAGCAATTCTAAATTCCTGGGAGGAGAGTTGTCGACGCATCTTACGGGTAGATATATAGATATAATGCTTTCCCCTTTTTCTTTTAGAGAATTCATAAATTTAAAAAATATGGAGATTCAGAATATTTATACTACTCGCCAAAAATCACAAATTTTGCGTCTTCTGGAGGATTACCTCACCTTAGGAGGTTTTCCTGAAGTAGATAAGTTTGGCAGGGTTATGCTTTCCCGGATTTATGAGGATATTATTACTAAAGATATTTTGTTGCGATATAAACTTAAAAAGATGGAGAAATTTAGAGAATTAGCAAGGTATTTACTTACTAATTTCTGCCAAGAGATTAGTTACCGGAAATTAATAAATATTCTAGGCATCAAACATGTATCCACTATCTCAAATTGGATTACTTATTTGGAGAATTCTTTCTTAATCTACAAACTGGAGAGGTTTTCTTTTAAATTGAAGCAACAGTTCATTGCTCCTAAGAAGATTTACTGCATAGATAATGGCATTGTTAATATGGTCGCTTTCGGTTTTTCGGAAAACAAGGGATATTTTATGGAAAATGCGGTAGCATCAGAATTAAAAAGAGTGCACTCTCAAGAATTCAGAGAGGTTTATTATTGGAAAGATTACCAGCATAATGAAGTAGATTTCGTGGTGAAAGATAAGAAAAAAATCTTGCAACTAATCCAGGTGAGTTATATTGCAGATAGAAAAAATATCAGAGAAAGAGAGATAAAATCTTTACTCAAGGCGTCACAAGAACTAAATTGTAATAATTTATTGATTGTTACTTGGGATTTTGAATCTGAAGAAAGATATGGAGGCAAAGTTATAAGATTTGTTCCTCTATGGAAGTGGTTATTATTTAATTCTGAGTTTCTATGATACCCCTAACAGACTTAAGAATCCAGTACCAAAGCATCAGAAAGGAAATAGATTCTGCAATAGGGCGTATTCTGGAAAGGGCAGATTTTATCCTGGGAGAGGAATTGGAGTTGTTAGAAAAAGAAATATCGCAGTATATAGGGGTTAAATACGCCGTAGGAGTAGGTTCAGGGACAGATGCCTTAGTTCTTGCTTTGAGTGGTTTAGGGATAGGAAGAGGCGATGAGGTTATCACTACGCCCTTTACTTTTATTGCTACCGCAGAGGCAATTGTGCGCACAGGTGCAAAGCCTGTTTTTTGCGATATAGACCCCCGTACTTACAATATCGACCCTCAAAAGATAGAGGAAAAGATTACCAAGAGGACCAAGGCCATAATACCCGTCCATCTTTATGGTCTGCCCTGTAATATGGATAAAATTCTGGAGATTGCCAAGAGTAACGACTTGAAAGTTGTAGAGGATTGCGCTCAGTCTTTTGGGTCCGAGTATAAAGGTAAGAAGGTAGGTTCTTTTGGCGACTGTGGTTGTTTCAGTTTTTTCCCTGCTAAAACTTTAGGTTGCTTTGGAGACGGGGGGATGATAACTACCAATGACGAAGAATTTGCCCGGCGCATAAAAATGTTGCGCAACCACGGTTCCACTACTAAGTATTATTATAGTTTGCACGGTTTTAACAGTCGGCTCGACACCTTGCAGGCAGCAATACTGAGGGTAAAACTTAAATATATAGATGGGTGGATAAATAAAAGAATAGAAAATGCCAGCCTCTACAATAAACTTTTGTCGCAAATCTCCTCCGTAGAAGTGCCTTTTGTCCCGGGTTCTGAATATAAACATACATTCAATTACTACACTGTAAGAATAAAAGGCAAACGCGATTATCTTAGAGGGCATCTTAGGGAAAAAGGGGTTTCTTGCGCGGTATACTACCCCCTGTGCCTGCACCTGCAGGAAGTATACAGAGGTTTAAACTATGAACGAGGAGTTTTTCCTTATGCGGAGAGCGCCCAAGAAGAGGTACTGTCCCTTCCTATATACCCCGAACTTTCAAGGAGCAATATTGAGAAAATATCAAATTTCATTAAAGAAGCATTGGCCAGCAAAATAACCTGATTGTTTTAATTTCTTGACAATCAAGGGTGTTTTCCTATAATATGTTCAATCAATGAACAACGATTATCTTTATGCCTGACCATCGAATAAGAGAAGACATCTTCAATATCCTGCGGGTCCTTTCTACTAATACCGACCTCACCCAGAGGGACATTTCAGGGTATTTGGGGATATCTCTGGGAAAGACCAATTATCTGTTAAAGGCCCTGGCGAAAAAAGGGCTAATAAAAATAAAGAATTTTGCCCGCAGGAAAGAGAAACTCACGAGGGTAAAATATATCCTCACCCCCAAGGGCCTGGAGGAGAAATTGCGCCTCACGCGGTTTTTCCTGGAGAGGAAAGAGAAAGAATACCTGGAATTAAAAAAAGAATGGGAAAGAACCCTGCATGCAATACGGTAGGAGTTGTTTCACCAGTCAGAATGATGGAGCGATATCAGACTCTGAATTTATTTAATATTCTGCAGGGAAATAAAAGAGGACAGGGATTTAGAATATGGACATAGATTCTAAAAGAGAACAAATACTAAAGATTATTTTCAAGTATCTTCCTCGGGATGAAATCTTAGTATTTTTATTCGGCTCTTTTGCCAAGGAGGAGGTTTATAATTCTTCGGATATAGATGTAGGTATAATAAGCCAGCGCAAGATAGACCCTAATATAATCTTAAGACTGAAAGAGGAATTAAACGAGGAGGTTTCCACCTTAAGAGATATCGACCTGGTGGACTTTACAGAGGCCAAAGACAGACAGTTTTTAAACAATGCCTTAAGGGAGGTTAAGATATGGTGGAAAAACGAGAAGTTGCTGTCCTATTTGGAGAATTTGAGAAGGCCTTAAAGAGATTAGAAGAGGCTATACTTCTTAAGGAGGAGACAGATATCAAAAGAGATGCAGTAATCCAGCGCTTTGAATTTACCTTTGAAATTTTGTGGAAGGTATTCAGAAGGATAGCCCGTCTGGAAAAGATGGATTGTTATAGCCCCAAAAGTTGTTTCAAAATAGCCTTCAATATGAGGTTAATTGAGGACGAAGATGCTTTTTCTCAGATAATCGATGCCAGAAACAAAACCGTCCATACCTATTCAGAGGAAGAGGCTAAGCAGATATATGATTTTGTAAGAGGTGTGGCAATTTCAGCCTTTAAAGAGACCTCAGGAAAGATAGAGCAGTATCTTAAGAATATGTAAATGACGGAGGAATCCATTGACGATATCAAAAATCTTCCATCGAGACAGAATTTTTCTTGACCCTCAAGAATCTTGGAAAATTTATCAACAAAACCCTGACTATTTTGAATTCCCTGAGAGAATTACTGTAGAACTCACCAATAGGTGCAATCTCAAATGCTTTATGTGTCCCCGCAACAATGTAAAGATGAAACTCGGGGATATGTCTATGGAGGTTTTTAAAAAGATAATAGAGGAGGCCTCAAAATTCCTTCCTGTGTGCCTGGTGCCTTTTTTCAGAGGAGAATCGCTCCTTCACCCCCGGTTTATAGAGATGCTCAAGATTGCTAAGGATAAGGGATTGGGCCCCATTCAGATGGCTACCAATGCCTATTTCCTGGATGAGAAAATAACCCAAGAACTGCTCAATCTAAAAATAGAATTTATATCTTTCAGCATTGATGTGAATGACCCCCAGATATATCAGAAGATAAGGAAACATTCAGATTTCCGCAGGGTCTTCTCTAATATTCTGTGCTTCTTGGAAGAAAAGAATAAAACCCCTTACAAATTTCCTCATATTCAGGTCTCAGCAGTAAAGACCCCCAAAAACAGTCCCCTTATTGCTGATTTTGTAGAATTCTGGAAGGACAAGGTAGACAGGGTAAGGATTTACTATGCCCATTCTTTAAACGGGAAAATAGGCCATCTTAATGAGGAAGAGGAAGTTTTAGAAAGGAAACCCTGCCTTAAACTGCTTACAGATATTGTAATCTACTGGAATGGAGACATTGCCATATGCAACCATGATTGGCAGAGACAGTTATTTATCGGCAATGTCCGCCAAGATTGTATCCAGGATATATGGAGGGGCCCTGTCTATCGCTGGATAAGGCAAAAGCATCTTGATAATCAGCTGAATGATTTCTCTCCCTGCAATTTTTGTTCTCACTGGAAGGCTTATTATAAAGAAAATTTTTTTATAGGAGAGGTTTATGAGAAGAGCGAAATTTCCTCTAATTAAGCCCCTTATAAAAAAGGAGGCTCAAGATAATCTTGCAAAGGTTTTGAAAAGCGGCTGGCTCACTCAAGGGAGGTGGGTCCTTAAGAGCGAAGGCTTTTTGAAGAGGTATCTGGGCATAAAATTTGCCAGACTTTTAAATTCTGCTACCTCAGGGTTAATTTGCGCCCTTAAGGCTTTGGGCCTTCCTAAGGGTAGAAGAGTAATAGTCCCTTCCTTTACCTTTCCTGCCACAGTTAATGCTGTGGTTTTAAATGGGTTAAGGCCCATTTTTTGTGATATAGACCTCAACACCTTTAATATCTGTCCTGAGAAAATACCCGAAGTTATTACTAGAGACACAAAGGCCTTGATGGTGGTCCATGAGTTTGGCCTGCCTGCTGATATGGGCCCTATCATAAAAATCTGCAAGAAATACGACCTTTTTTTAATTGAGGATGCAGCCTGTTCCCTGGGGGCAGAATACAGGGGGAAAAAGGCAGGGACTTTGGGCCATATAGGAGTATTTTCTTTTCATCCCCGTAAAATTGTAACCTCAGGTGAAGGAGGCGCAGTGGTCACTGATTCCTTCAAGTTATCCCGGCATATAGAATGCTTAAGGAATCACGGAGAATTAAATCAAAGGTTTGTAGATTGCGGGTATAACTTTCGTCTTTCAGATATCCAGGCAAGCATTCTTTACGAACAACTCAAAAGAGTTGAATCCATAGTCTCGAAAAGAATACGCCTTGCCTCTAATTACCATAAACTTCTTGAGGGCCTCGAGAGCAAAGGCTTGCTTAAAAGACCTCTGTGCCCCTGGAACCGGCGGCATACCTATCAATCCTACGTGGTTCTTCTTGATAAAAAGATTGACCGCAACAGGGTAAAGGCGTTTCTTCGGCAAAAGGGGATAGAGTCCCAGTTCGGCACCTATTGCGTGCCCCTTTTAGATTACTACAGGAAAAATTTTAAGACGCCCTCTTCTCATTATAAAAATGCCCATTTCGCTTACAAACATAGTTTGACCTTGCCTCTGTATGAAGGTTTAAATTTTGAAGGCCAGGAATATATAGTAGAGAATCTAAAGAATTCTCTTAAAAGATGTGTGCCATAATAGGAGCGGTTAACCTCAAGAAAAGGCCGGTTAAGGAAAAGATTCTTTGGGAAATGACTGACTCTTTATCCCATAGAGGGCCTGATGATAGAGGAGTGCATATTGACAATTTTCTGGGATTGGGACACCGCAGACTTTCTATAATAGATTTGAGCCCCCAGGCCCATCAGCCGATGTCTGCCCAGAATCGACGTTATTGGATTGTATATAATGGAGAGGTCTATAACTTCCGGCAATTGAGAAGGAAATTGGAGAGTCAAGGTGTTAGATTCTTTTCTCATTCCGACACTGAGGTGGTGCTTAAATCTTTTGTAGAATGGGGCCCCCGGTGTTTCAAGATGTTTAATGGGATGTTTTCTCTGGCTATATGGGACAAAAGGGAAAAGACCCTTATTTTGGCCAGGGACCGCTACGGGATAAAACCCCTTTATTACTGGGCGGATAACAATGTATTTCTTTTTGCCTCAGAGATTAAGGCCTTTTTAAAACACCCTCAATTCAGAGTTCAATTGGACACTTCAGTCCTTCTTGAATACTTTACCTTTCAGAATACCTTCACCTATAAGACTCTCTTTAAAGGAGTAAAACTTCTTGAGCCCGGACATTTTATGAGAATAGGCTTTAAAGATAGAGTCTCTATAACTGTAGAGAAATACTGGGATTTTTCTTTTAGGGAAGATAAGTCCTTGAAAAAAGAGGAGGAGTGCATTGAGGAACTGGATAGGCTTTTTAAAAGGGCGGTAAAGAGGCAACTGGTAGCAGATGTTGAGATAGGCAGTTTCTTAAGTGGAGGCATTGATTCAGGTTCAATTACCTCCATTTCCTCCCGGTATTTTAAGGAACTGAAGACTTTTTGCATAGGATTTGACCTTTCCTCTGTGTCGGGATTAGAGATATCCTTTGATGAAAGGAAGAAGGCAGAGCGCCTTTCTTACATTTATCAGACCGAACACTACCAGATGGTTTTAAAATCCGGAGATTTAAGGAGGTGCCTTCCTCAATTAGTCTGGCACCTTGAGGATTTAAGATTGGGTCAAAGTTATCCTAATTTCTATGCTTCAAAACTTGCCTCCCGTTTTGTTAAGGTTTGTCTTTCTGGTGCAGGAGGGGATGAATTGTTTGCTGGATACCCCTGGAGATATTACAGGGCCCTAAGGAGCAAAAGTTTCAATGAATATATAGATGGGTATTATAAATACTGGCAGAGATTGGTGCCCAACAGTATCTTGAAAAAATTGTTTTCTCCCATCTGGAGCCAGGTCAAACACGTATGGACTGAAGATATATTTAGAAGCGTGTTAAATGGGCACAGGATTTTGCCTCAAACACCCCAGGATTATATAAATCAATCCTTATATTTTGAGGCCAAGACATTTTTGCATGGTCTGTTGATAGTTGAGGACAAACTCAGTATGGCCCACAGTTTAGAGGTGAGGGTGCCTTTTCTGGATGATGACCTGGTAGATTTTGCCACTCGTATTCCTGTAAGATTCAAGTTAAGAGACATAGGCCATATTTTAAAAATCGATGAAGATGAACTGGCGAAAAGAGATATATATTTCCAGAGGGCTCACGACGGAAAGATAATCTTAAGGAAGGTTCTATCTAAATATGTCCCTCAAGAGATTACCTCTCAGTATAAGCAGGGTTTCACAGGGCCTGATGCCTCCTGGTTCAGGGGAGAAAGTATTGATTACGTAAGAGAGAAACTTCTTAACAAAAAGGCCAGAGTTTACAATTATCTTGACTATCGCACTTCAAAGGAGTTAATCAACGAGCATCTTAAGGGAAAATTTAACCGCCGGCTCTTTATTTGGTCAATGCTGTGTTTCGAAGAATGGCTGAAGATGTTTTTTTAACTTTAAACGATTTTCCACTTTTTCGAAAAAGTGGAAAAGGGGTAGAACAGAAATAATCCTCTTTGCATTATGTTAACAAATATGTTAAATTACTGCTATGAGATGGGATGATTTTTTAAATAATTATGCCCAGGTGCCCGTTATTGATACAAATATGCTTTTAGCAGGCGTAGCGGATTCCATAACGCTGAGAGTTCAATTAACCCGTTGGGTTAAAGCAGGAAAAATTATTCAGGTCAAGCGCGGAGTTTATATTCTTGCAGAAAGGTACCGGAAAGTCTCTTTATATGAGCCGTATCTGGCTTTTTTGTTGAAAAGGCCTTCATATATCAGTTTGGAAAAGGCACTAGAATATCACGGGTTGATTCCTGAAGCCGTCCCTGTATTTACTTCTTTGACTACCAGACGGCAGGCTAAATTCGTCTCGGCTGCCGGAGTTTTTGTGTATAGGCATATTAAAAAAACACTTTTCTGGGGATACAATTCAGTAACGGTAAACGGGCAGACCGGGTTTATTGCTTCTCCGGAAAAAGCGCTTCTGGATTTATTCTATATTAACAGGGTAAAAGTATCGTTTGCTTTCTTAAAAGAATTACGCCTTCAGAATATCGGAAGAATTAACAAAAGGAAACTTCTTACTGCAGCCGAGAGATTTAAGAGCCCAACTATTTTAAAGGCGGCAAATACCGTAAATGAATATATTAGTTCTTACAGAGAAGAGGGAAAGACCTTATGAGAGATTACGTTTTAGAACTTGCGGCAAAACAAAGTGGGATGAATGCTAAATTAAATACTATGCGCGAATATCTGCAGGCGTATATACTAAGGATTATGCATGAGGAAGGCATTTTTTCTTCCACTGCCTTTATAGGAGGGACGGCGTTGCGGTTTTTATACAACCTTCCCCGCTATTCGCAGGACCTTGATTTCTCTTTAGAAACCGGCAGAAAGCCTTCCTTTATATTACTTATGAGACGCATTAAAAGTGAATTGTCTCTTGCCGGGTATGATGTTTCTATAACCTTTAACGACAAAAGGATTGTCCAGTCAGCATTTATAAAGTTTAAAGGGCTGGTGAAAGATGCCGGCATTTCGCCCTTGGCTGAACAAAATCTCTCGGTGAAAATTGAGCTTGACACAAATCCTCCCCGGGGCGCTGCCACAGAAACGAAAGTGGTAAATAAATATTTCCCATTTGCCTTTTTGACATATACAAAAGATTCTCTGTTTGCAGGCAAACTGCATGCTGTTTTAAGCAGGGAATACACAAAGGGGCGTGATTTCTTTGATATCGGCTGGTATTTGTCAAAATGGGAAGGTCTTTCTCCCAATATTACCTTATTAACTAACGCCTTAAAGCAGACGGGGTGGAAAAAACCCTATCCTGCCGAAGACACCTGGCGGGATATTATCTATGAGGCAGTACAGAAGGCGGACTGGAGAAAAGTTAAGAAGGATGTCGAGAATTTTCTTGAGCGCCCCCGAGACTTGGACATTTTTACTAAAGAAAATCTGATTAGTCTGTTGAAGAAGGCATAATGAATGATATTCAGAATAGGATTGAATACAAAGGGAAAATCTGTAAATTTAGAAATATGGTCTCTGTATAGTGTTGCTTTACAAATAGTTAAACTTTATTAAAGTTGCGCAAGGAAAAGATTGTTTATGGATTTATGTTGTAAGAGATTGTGAGCGCGTGTATTAATTTGAAGTCTTTCTATCTGGTCAATGCTGTGTTTCGAAGAATGGCTGAAGATGTTTTTCTAGGCCACATAGGCCCGGCAGTTATAAATATGTGTTGCAATTTAGATATATCTAAATTATAATCCATATTATGGATAAAGTACTTTATACCCCTCTGCAATTAAGAGAGATATTTCATCTTGAATTTTTGCGTTGGCTGTCTAAGAAAATCAGGACAAATTTTTATGTTCTTAAAGGCGGGGTGAACTTAAGATTTTTCTTTAAGAATATCCGTTATTCTGAAGATATGGATTTAGATGTCCAGGGTATAGGAGTAGAAAAGCTTAAAGAGATAGTAATGAATATCATAAATTCCTCCTTGTTTCAGAACAACCTTAAAATTTTTGGTATAGAGAAAGTTGTTCCTCCAGACATAACTAAAGCAAAACAAACCCAGACTACCCAGAGGTTTAAGGTTCACTTGATAACCACTAAGACAGAAGATTTATTTACCAAAATTGAATTTTCACGCCGAGGGTTTAGAGGAGAAATTTTTATAGAGCCAGTCCCTGAATATATTTTAAGAGAATATAAAATCCCTCCAGTAATAGTTCCTCATTATGGTATCTTTTCTACAATAATTCAGAAGATAGAAGCCATCGCTAAAAGAAACATTGTCCAGGCAAGGGACATATTTGATTTATATATTTTGAGTTCTCAATATAATAAAATCGAAGGTCAAATAGAGATTAAATTAAAGAAGTCTACATTAATCGTTGCTAAGGAGAGAATTTTTGAAGTTAGCTTTGAGGAGTTTAGAGGTGCAGTGATTTCTTATTTTTCTTCTGAAGATAAAAAAATTTACGATTCTTCATCTTTGTGGGATGAAATTAGGTTAAGGGTTAGCAATTTCATTGAGGAACTTCAAGGATAGATGAAGAAGCGATCACTCTTTATATCTATTAAGCGTCTTAACCAGCCTGTTTTCACTACCCATCAATTATCTGCCATTTCAAAGAAATCTCCTTCAGTGGTAGTTCAAGGATTGCGTATCCTTGAGAGAGATGGTTTGGTAGTCAGGGTATATAGAGGCCTATGGGCAGTTTCAGAAAAATATATAAGCCCTTATGAGATAATTCCCCTGCTATTTCCTTTATCTTCGGCATACCTTTCTTTTATAAGCGCCTTGCATCTTTATGGAATAATTGAACAGATACCCCAGGAAATTACCCTTGCTTCAACTTCTCACACCAGATTTATTTCTACGAAAGTAGGAGTGTTTTCTGTTCATCATATAAGTCCTGAATTTTTTTGCGGGTTTGATTGGTATAAGAGAGAAGGAAAGTTTCTTATAGCCGAACCAGAAAAAGCCTTAATAGATTGCTTATATATCTCAGCCTATAAAAAGAAGCAATTTATCCATTTTCCTGAACTACATTTCCCTAAGGGGTTTAATTTTAGAAAAGCAAAAGAATGGATTGAGAAAATCGCTAACCCCAATACTAAAAAGTATGTGAAAAAAAGGTTAAATATAATTCTAAAGAAAAGTAGGGTATAAGATTTAAAATCAGGATATAGAAATTATGGGTTGCCTTGTTCGATTATTTAAAGTCTTTGTCAATTCTAATAAGGTTGAAGATAAAAAATACCTTGGATAGATAATTTGAAATAAAAGATTTTTACAGAGTTTAATTCATAGTATAATGTTCAACAACTGAACAAATATTGCAAGATAAATCTTATAGAAAAAGAGAAGTGGTAGACAAGAATATTGCTCAGAAAGTTAAATCTAAGGTTATAGAGATATTTGATAAATATTTAGGCCAAGATTACATTTTGTTTCTTTTTGGTTCTTTTGCCAGAGGTAATTTTGACAGGACTTCAGATATAGATTTAGCGGTTTATTCTAAAGAAAAGATACCATCATCTTTGTTTGCGAGGATAAGGGCTGAAATAGAAGATAAGATATCTTTGTTGAGGGATATTGACCTGGTAAATTTAACAGAGGATGTTTTGAGTGTAGAGTTGCTTGCACGTATTTTAAAGGAAGGGGTATTATGGAAAAAAGCGAGAAATTGGAAAGAACTTTTGACAAGTTTGAAAAGGTGTTTAGAAAATTTGAGGAGATAATAAAAGCACCCCAACTTTTTGATTTTTTGAATGAGGAATTGGTAATAGAAGTGGCTACTAAACGTTTTGAATACACCTTTGAAGCCCTGTGGAATGTGTTGAAGGAATATTTAAGAAGAGAGGGAATTCTATGTTCTACCCCTATGCAGACTTTTAAGGAGGCCTTTAAAAGAGGGTTAGTAAGCGAAGAGAACGAAGAATTGCTTTTTGAGATTGTAGACAAGAGGAATAAGATTGTTCATATCTACGGGATTGATGAAGCAAGACAGATTTACAATTTTATAAAACAGGATAGGGTTTACGAGGCCTTTAAAGATATATACGGCTCGTTAAAGAAAACATAGATATCATCTGTATGGTGAGATTTTTTATCTGGTCAATGTCCGCCTTAAAAGGGATGATTCAAGATATTCTTCTGAGATACTTTTTTTCCGCACTGCGTTTTATAGTTATGGTTTGGGGGAATATATATCTTAGGCTTTCTCTACACGCTCCTTTTCATTCTTACAGATTGAATTTCCTGGGCGTGAGGTGAAAAATGGGGTGATTTTGAGGTATTTTTTGGGGGATAAAAGGACAGTAAAGAGACCTTGACAGAGCAAATATTTTATTATATATTCATTATATGAATAATTCAGTAAGTGAATAAAAATGATTTTTATTGACCGTCTACAAGAGTTAAGAATTGTAAGAGATTGTCTTAGGTCTTCAAAACAAAGACTTTATACCTTGCTTATTTCAGGAAATAGGCGCATAGGTAAAACGAGGCTTATTTTAGAAATATTAAGACCGAAAGATTTATACTTCTTTGTTAACCGAGATAAAATTTCTTCACAGTTGCTAAAAGAATATCAGGAAATTCTTAGAGAAAAAAAGATTTTATCTCCCCTTGAGTATTTAAATAATTGGGATGATTTTATCAAAATTTTATTTGAGAGAATAAAGGGAATTGTTGTATTTGATGAGTTCCAGAATTTTAGATTTGTAGAGCCAGCCATTTATGGAATATTTCAGAAATATATAGATTTGAACGAAAACAGGAAAAATCTTTTGTTAATATTTTTAGGTTCCAATATAGGTTTAATAAAAAGAACGTTTGAAGACAGAAAAAGCCCTCTTTATGGGAGAATAAGAAGGGTATTGAAATTAAAGCCGCTTTGTTTCAAAGATACTGTTCGATTTTGTGAGCATTTAAACATAATTGACATTCAAGATATTTTTGTGCTTTATTCTGTTTTTGGTGGCTATCCCAAATACTATGTGCATATAGAAGATGAAGGATTAAAAGGCGAATCTTCCTATGAGATTATAAAAAGATTTTTCTTCAAGGAAAATGCTTTACTCAGCGATGAGGCAAATTTCCTCCTTTCTTTAGAATTTGGCAAAAGGAAGAGTGTTTACTATGAAATTCTTTCTGCTTTAGCCTCAGGTAATACTTCTTTGAAAGATATCGCTTCATTTCTAAATAGAAGGCAGACTTCAATAATTCGTCAGTTTACAGAGTTAATGAGATATTTTGAATTAATAGACTATATTCCCCAGATTTTCAGGAAAAAGCAAGTTTATTTTATAAAACATCCTCTAATAGAGTTTTGGTTTTGGTTGTTTTTTAAGAATTACTCCCTATATCTTCAAAATCCCAGATTTCTTTTTGCTGAGTTTAAAAAAAGAATCAATACTTTTCTAGGAAGGAAGTTTGAGCATTTGTGTAGAGAAGTGCTAAAAGAAATGAACGCAAAAGGAAGACTACCTTTCCTTTTGGAGAAAATGGGCAACCATATAGGATTTATAAGGAAAATCGATGGAAGAATTCCTTATGAGATAGATATTGTAGGTATAAACTACAGAGAAAAAAAAGTCTTATTTTGTGAATGTAAATGGAAGGAGAAGGTGGATTGTTATAAAGTGTTAGATAATTTGAAGAAGAAGGCTTCCTTGATAGATTGGCACAGAGACAAAAGAAAAACTTATTTTATGATTTTTGCTAAAAGTTTTTCTAAAAAAGACAAGTCTATTTGCATTGATTTACAGGATATAAATAGGCTATAAAATTTTTATTTGGTAAGGACAGTTTTCCGCTTTTCTGAAAAAGGGGAAAATATGAAATTCAAGATGCAGAGATATGTTTGTTAACTATCCTAACGCTATGTTTCGAAGAATGGCTGAAGAGATTTTTTTAATCAAAGCAATTTTCCACTTTTTCGAAAAAGTGGAAAATTGACGGAGAGGAGGAGTGTGAGTGGATTATATTTTGCAATTATTCAAAGCCCTTGCTAATGATAGGAGGTTAAAGATTGTAGAGTTGCTTTTAGATAAAGGAGAGCTACTTATAGAAGATATAGCTCACACTCTAAAGATGCCACTTGCTACCTGTTGTAGAAATCTCAAGATTTTGGAAAAGGCTTACATAGTTCTAAGTAGACACAAAAAGGGAAGAGTTTTATATAAATTAAATCAACCCCATACGCATATTTACAATAAATTGATAATGAAACTTATAAAGTTGCACGATGAAAGAAGGCCAAAATCTAAAATCAAGGTTTAAATATTTTACTAACGCTATTCCACTTTTTCGAAAAAGTGGAATAGCGTTGTAAAGCTAGAATGGAGTTGTAGATTGTTAATAAGGGTA
>CAYNIO010000011.1:0-17935 GCA_964397495.1 uncultured Planctomycetia bacterium | reverse complement strand
TATCTTCCGCTTCTTTGGGAAGGAGCAGAGTCAAAGGGTATCTGCACAAAATAGAACCAGCAGGCAGTATATGTTGGCAAGGACAGAATCTAGAAGCCAAAGGGCTCGGAGAAATTCTAAAGGGCATGACGAAGGAAGACGATAGGTTAAGGTCAAAGGTTGTAGAGATTCTTAGGACAGGGGTGAGTATAGAAATAGCGCCCTTAAAGGGTTTCTTGGCATTGCGCAGGCATCAGCAGATAATACTGAGCCAAGATTTATTTGTGCAGGAGCCGAGGGCGCCACCAGGACTTTTACTTGTTCTTCTGGCCCACGAAGAAATAGAGCACTTTTCGTTTCAGGAAGAAATAGGGGCAGTAGAAAGGGAGATAAATGCTTTTCTGGATTTATCGGAAGAGGAGCAGGCAGGAATTATTGAGTATATGGAGGGGCAAAGTCTGCCTTTAGATTTCTTAGACCTGGCCTATAGCGTTGAGAATCTTGCAGAACAGGAGAGGTTCCAGAAGATTGCAGAGTTTGTTGAAAATACATACCCTAAATTGAAGGTGAAGGCAGGAAAGGCCTTGGATTGTTTGTTAGGAAGGGGGGCATATGAATTTATCTGGCCTTCTAATTTTGAGGCTACAGCATTTGTTTCTCTTCTAAATTATTGGGAGGGTTCTAATCTTCAAGGGGTGTTTCCCTTAGATAAAATATTACGGAAAGTCGTCTTTCTTGTGTTTTCCCATACTCTCAATTTACCTGACGGCCTCAAGAAACCGTTAGGGGATTTGTTGGTTGTTGACGATTTACCAGAGTCAAAACGCGCTCACGCCCAGGAGTTTTTCGCCTTAAGCACCAAACATACCGTAGAGCAATTATTGGCAATATGGCTCCGCGTTAGGAGGGAGTTGGGGATAAGGAAGGGTTGCCTACCGCTTTTAGAGGGCACCTTTAACTCTATAGAGAATGATTTGGAGTTGGTTTTTGAGCAGGCAGGGTTGGGGAGGAGGCGCAGAGATATTTTTTCCGCTATAAAAGTTGGGGATGTCTTAGAGGTGAGGGTTCAGAAGATTGTCAGGAAGGAGAGGAAACCTCAGGGTGTAGTAGTCACTTTTAAAAGGGAAGGGAGGATATTCAGCGGCTTCATCCCTCGTTCTTCTGTAGGCAATGGGCGTTTCTCTGAGATTGCTGCTGCCATTGAAGAGGGCAGGAAACTTGAGTTTTCCGCAAGGGTCATTTCTGTAGACTACATCCGATTGCGGATTAAGTTTTCTTTAAAGTAAGAGGATGGGTTTTGAGGGAAATGGTTATGAAAACGTTTTCAAAAAAGAAAGCAAAATCCTTTAAAATTATTGGAAAATGTAAGCGGTTTCAGGTAAACTATAGATGTAGGAGGACGGCTGATGAAGAAGAACTTTAGGGAGAAAAGAGTATTTGTAAGGTTTCCCTGCAACTTCTTGGTAAGTTTACAAAACCCTCAATTGCAAAAGGAGGCAGATGTCCATAGCAAGGATATATCTGCCCAGGGCATAGGTTTGGTAGGGTCTGAACCATTTCAGGTGGGAGAGGACTTAGAATTATGGGTGCATCTTCCCGGCGATTCCAGCCCTATCCATACCTACGGGAAGGTGATGTGGGTTAAAGAGGAAGGGAAGATGTGGAGGTCAGGGGTAAAATTTGATGCCCTGCATCTTCTTCCTATAGGCGTGGCTCTGGATAAGGCTGAGGTTTTATAGGGCCTTTTATAAAGTTATTGCTCCCTCCTGAGTTTTGTGATATATTTCTTTTTCCCTCTGTCCCCTATTTGCAGAGGTTAAAGTTTTTAAAAGAAAGGAGTTGCTGTGCGTAAAATTATTTCTTTTTCTCTTGCCCTCGTTCTTCTCTGGGGTTGTGCCCCTTCCCGAAAATCTAAGAAAATTTTGACTGTATGGCATTGGATGACTGACCGCCAGGAAGCTTTTGAAGAGTTGGCTAAAAAGTATGAGGCCATTACAGGGGTAAGGATTAGATTTGAGTTGTATTCCCCTCCGGGCGCTTATTCGCAGAAGATAAGGGCTTCTGCTCAGGGAAGGACCTTGCCGGATATCTTTGGGATTTTAGGCGAAAAGAGAGATTTCGCCTCCTTTATTAAAGCAGGGCATATCTTGGACCTTACTCCTTACATGGAGGAGAATAATTCTTCCTGGAAAAATTCATTCTTCAAGGAGGCCCTCAGGGTGAATATTTTTGGGAAGGATAACCCTTTTGGGGTAAAGCCAGGCATATATGGCGTCCCTATAGATGTGATGAATATCCAGGTTATTTACAATAAGTCTCTTTTAAAAAAAGCAGGTTTAGGACCACAGCCCCCCCAGACTTGGAAGCAGTTTATAGATTATGCTTTGACTGTTAGAAATAAATTAGGGGTACAGGGTTTTGCCAGCGGTTGGTCTGAGGTATGGTTGATATATTGCTTCCTTACTGATTACGCTTTTAACATTATGGGAGAAGATAAATTTTTTGCTACTCTGAAAGGGGAAATTCCTTATACTGACGAGGATTGGATAAGGGTGCTTTCGCTTTTTAAGGAACTTAGAGATAAGGGTATAGTAACTTCAGGGATAATTACTATGCAGAATAAGGAGGCAGAACGCCTCTTTTCTAATGAGAAGGCAGTTTTTTCCTTTAATGGCAGTTGGTGCGTGAATGTGTATAAAGGAATGAACCCTCAGTTAGATTACGGAGTGTGCCTTCCTCCACTTTTTTCCAGCAAATATCCTATGCGTATCTGGGGAGGGGCAGGCTCTTCTTTTATGGTGAATGCTGGGTCGCCCAAGAGGGAGGAGGCAGTAAAATTTCTGAGGTGGCTTACTCAAAAAGAGCAACAGGCATTTTTAGCGCGCAAGACAAATAATCTCCCCTCCAATAAAGAATGCATAGGGGCAATTCCTGAAGTATTGAGTGAGTTTGCTGATGATATGGAAAGTACCACCCATCCCAATATCTGGCCTGCGCAGGAATTCCCTAAGGTGGTAGAGACTCTTACCAAAGGAGTTCAGTATATAATCACAGGAGAGAAAACCCCTCAAGAGGTTGCCCAAGAGGTCCAGAAAGTAAAAGAGGAGGAGATACGTAGAAATAAATGAGAACCTATCTTCTTAGAGAGAGATTGAGCAGTTTTTCTTTTATACTGCCTGCCTTGGCTGTATTCTCTATATTCTATATCTATCCTTTCTTTAAAGTATTTCAATTAAGTTTATTCCAGTGGGATGGAATTTCGCCCCAGGCAAAGTTTGTGGGTTTAAGAAACTTCCAGGAGATAATTTTGCACGACAAATACTGGTGGAAGTCATTTTTGAATGCCGGTTATATTACTCTTTGGGCCCTCACCTTCCAGAATTTTCTTGCTTTCATGCTGGCTTTAGCAGTGGATAAGGCTATACGTACAGGGAATATCTACAGAGTGATATTTTTTATACCCCCCGTATTGTCAGAAGTTGTGGTAGGTCTGGTATGGAAATGGATATATGACGGCAATTACGGTATATTAAATTTCTGGTTGAGTAAAATAGGCTTGGGGTTTTTGGCCCGCGATTGGCTTTCCTCTCCTGCAACCGCTTTAAGTAGCGTGGCTTTGGTGCATTGCTGGAAAGGTTTTGGTTGGGGGTTTATCATTCTTTTAGCAGGCCTGCAGAGTATTCCTGAACAGCTTTATGAGGCAGCAAGAGTCGATGGAGCAGGTGCCTGGCAATCTTTCTGGAGGATTACCCTCCCTTTAATGATACCTGTGATATTTATGGTTATAATTTTAACTATTTTGGGAAGTATGCAGGCTTTTGTGCTGATATTGGCTATGACTGGCGGAGGTCCAGGGTATCATACAGAGGTGCCGGTAACGCGCATCATTGCCAGTATGCTTTCCAGTTCCCGTTTTGGCTATGCCTGCGCCCAGGGTTTAATATTCGGGGCAATATTAATGGTAATCTCTTTCATTCAGGTTAAGATTTCTAAGATGCTAAAGAGAGTGTGATGTACAGAACAAAAAAAGTTCTAATGGTAGTTTTTGTCCAGGCATTCTTGATAAGCGTGGCTTTAAGTTGCCTTTTTCCTCTGGCCTGGATGCTCTCCTCCTCTCTGAAGACTCAGCAGACAATATTTAAAAACTTTAACATTTTCCCCCGTGAGTTCCATTGGGAAAACTATATCCTTGCCTGGACCAAGGGCGGTTTTGGTGCATATTTTTTGAATTCCGTGCTCTATACTGTTTCTGTAGTAGTAGGCATAGTTTTAGTCTCTTCTCTGGCAGCCTATGCCTTTTCGCGTCTGGAATTCCCGGGAAAGAATTTTTTCTTTTATATGTTTCTTGCGGCAATGATGATACCTTTACCAGGAAGTTTTGTTCCGATGTATGTACTTCTGGTAAAACTTCATCTTGTGAATACACGCATAGGATACATTCTGTGTATGATAAATGTGGGATTATCTTTGAGTATATATCTTTTGAGGACTTTTTTCGACCAACTCCCCCGCGATTTGGAAGACGCAGCGCGCATAGACGGATGTTCAAAATTGGGCATATGGTGGCATGTGGCTTTACCGCTGGCGCGCCCTGCTTTAGCAGTGGTGGTAATTTTTAACGCTTTGAATGTCTGGAATGAATATATACTCGCTTTAATAATTTTCTCTAGCAAAAATCTTATGCCTTTGCAGAGGGGGCTTATGGTATTTCAGGGCCAGTTTATTACTGATTACCCGCTTTTGATGGCAGGAATGACCATAACCGCTATTCCTATAATTGTTGTCTATCTTTTTATGCAGAAGTATATTATAAAAGGTATAACCAGTGGGGCTTTGGTAGGATGAAAAGGGTTTTTTTTATAGGGATTTTTTTAACATTTTCTATAAGTTTTTTTAATAACAGCGTACTTTACCCTAAAGAATTAGATTCTTCGGAATATGTTAAAAAAGCCTGGGAGGCTTCAGGTAAACTGGATTTTGAGAGTGTAGACAGGATTACCTCTGAATGCATTAGTAAATACCAAGATCAGGCAGACCAATTAGCCCAGGGGCTTAAGGATTTCCCCCCCAAGGGAGAGGAGAGTGCATACAAAGTAATGAATGACATTGCTACCTGTATATTTATAAAAGGCGAGGCTTTAGTAAAGAAGATGCATATCCTTCTTGATGAAGGCAAAAATAAAGAGGCTTATAAAATAAAAGAAGAGGCTGTTAAGATTTTTAAAGAGTTGATAAAGAAATATCCTTTTGCCCAGGCTTGGGACCCCCGGGGATGGTGGTGGTCTATAAAGCAGGCTTCAGAGTCTACATTGAAGAAACTGGAGAAGGGGGTTCTGGAGGAAGAAGAGGAAGGCCCGTCAGTGATTACCCAAATTGTCCTCAATGATCCAGGAAAAGAATTTGTGGATTACCAGGACTACGGCGAGTTTATAGACGAAGGTAAAGAGACTTATCGCTATGTAATTAAAGACCCCGAAGGCCTTATGCAGGCTGTGGGAGAGGGGGTTTACCCTAATACGTCAAGCGTAAAGTTTGACCCGCGATTCCAAAAGATTTCTCGAAGCGAAGATTTTAAGAAGAAATCCCATTGGAAACTTCTTAATAGCCGCGATTTAGAAACTGCTTTTTATAAGTGGTGTACCTGTCCTGAACCTTGGAGCGTGAAGCAATTTTTTATAGCGGACTTGCTGGAAAGAAGTAAACTCTACAATCAGGCCATAAAGGCCTATTATGCAGTAGTAGTGCATTTTCCCAAAAGCTATGGCTGGACTTACTGGCATACACCTTGGTATATAGGCAGAGCTTCAATGAGTCGTATAAGGTATCTTGTAAAGCGTCATCCTGAGTTGGGGCTGGAATATGAGGGTTATGATATAAGAGTTAAAGGAGGATTTGATAACAAGATTTACAACGATATCTTCATAGTAAGTCCGGGAAGACTAAAAAAAACGTCTCTTCTTGAAAAGATAATAGGAGCAGGTTGCGGAAGGGAATTAGGCAAGAAGGTTAAAGTTATAGGGAAGGGAAGGATTAGATTAGTCAAATATAAAAGTGGGGACTGGCAACTTTTTGTGGAAGGCAAACCCTTTATGGTAAAGGCTATCACCTACGCTCCTACACGGGTAGGCGAAAGCCCTGACAATGGAACATTAAAGAACTGGATGGAGTATGATTACAATAAGAATGGGGTGCTCGATATATTCGAAGTCTGGATAGACGAAAATAGAAATAATGTTAAAGACCCGCAGGAGAAAACTACCACAGATTTCAAAATTCTTAAAGATATGGGAGTGAACGCTATAAGGTTGTATCATCACCCCTTTTCTCTAGATAAAAAACTTTTAAGGAAGATTTACAATGAATATGGTATATTTGTAATAATGGGTGATTTCTTAGGGAAGTATGCGCTGGGAAGTGGTGCTGACTGGTATAAGGGCACAGATTACGACAATCCCCAGCACCAAAAAAATATGATGGAATCAGTTAAGAAGATGATTTTGGAATTCAAGGACGAGCCTTATATTCTGGCCTGGGTTTTGGGCAATGAGAATGTTTATGGGATAGCTTGCAATGCCGATAAAAATCCGGCCAGTTTCTTTAAATTTGCCAACAGGGTTGCCAAGATGATAAAAAAACTTGACCCTCATCATCCAGTAATCTTATGCAATGGGGATACGCTCTATCTAGACCTTTTTGGCAAATATTGTCCAGACATAGATATTTTTGGCACCAATGCTTACCGAGGGAAATATGGCTTCGGGTTTTTATGGCAGGATGTAAAAGAGTATGCAGACAAACCTGTGATAATTACTGAATACGGATGCCCTGCTTATGGAAGAAGTTATACTCCTCAAGAGGCGGAGGATTTTCAGGCTGAATACCATAGAGGTTCTTGGGAGGATATTATGGAAAATAGTTGCGGTCAGGGTTATGGTAATGCTTTAGGAGGCATTATCTTTGAGTATTTAGATGAATGGTGGAAGGCCTATGAGCCTTACTACCATGATAAAAGAGGTCTTTTTAATGGGCCTTTCTTGGATGGGTATATGCACGAAGAGTGGCTGGGTCTGGTGGGTCAAGGGAATGGAAAAAATTCTCCTTACCAGAGGGTATTGAGGAAGGCCTATTTTACCATGAAGGAAATGTGGACAAAGAGGAGGTGAGGCGATGAAGAGATTTTTTGCTGTTTTGGGACTGTTTTTTATTCTGGGTGGTTTGGGTTTTTGCCAGGACAAATTTTTTGACATCTACACAGATAAGGTGTCCTCTAAAAATCATTACGCCCCCTCAGGCTGGATGGGCGATTACGGAGACCTGAAATTTGATGACCAGTGCATGGAGGATCCTTTTAGCGGTACGACCTGTATAAAAATTGAGTATTCTGCCGCCGGCTCTCAGGGGCAGGCCTGGGCAGGAATTTATTGGCAAAATCCTCCCAACAACTGGGGGAACCGCAAGGGCGGGTTTGATTTGACAGGTTTCAATAAACTCGTCTTCTGGGCCAGAGGCAAGAACGGAGGCGAGATTATAAGTAAGGTAAAGGTAGGTGGAATAAAAGGAATGTATCCTGATTCTGTGGAGATAGAATTCGGCCCCATTCAACTTACCCCAGAGTGGAAGGAGTATTCCATAAACCTTGCTGACAAGGACCTTTCTTATGTAAGCGGAGGATTCTGCATTATTCTCACCAAAGACCAGAATCCTCAAGGAGCAACCATTTATCTTGATGACATAAGATTTACTTATGAGGCAGGTCTTAAGCCAGAGGTTAAGAAAGTTAATTTCCCCTTTTATGTCTACAGCGATGCCCGTTCCCTGGACAACCACTTTATCCCCTCAGGCTGGATGGGAGATTACGGAGATATAAGATTGGACCAGAGTTGCAAGGATAGCCCTTTCTCTGGAGAGACCTGCATAAGGATAGTTTACACGGGGAAGATTTCTCAGGGTGCGCGCTGGGCAGGAATTTACTGGCAGAATCCTCCCAACAACTGGGGGACGGTTCCTAATGTAGGTTTTGATTTAAGCGAAGCCACCAAACTTACCTTCTATGCCCGGGGCGAGAAAGGCGGAGAGAGGATTGAAGAGTTCAAAGTGGGAGGAATAATGGGCGAGTTCGGAGACTCAGATACTTCTTCCATTGGCCCAGTAGTCCTCACCAAAGATTGGAAAAAATACACCATAGATTTAAGGGGAAGGGACCTCTCCTATATCATCGGCGGTTTTTGCTGGGCAACAAATGTAGATGTGAATCCTGAGGGCTGCACTTTTTATCTGGACGAGATAAAATTCGAAAAAGATTAGTTTTAAGATGAGAGTTTGCAAGAGGGCAGGAATACTTTTCCTGCCCTTTTTCCTGATATTTTCCTCAGGCCTTAAGGCTAAGGTTTCCATAGTCAAGAAGGATGATGGTTTTCAATTGGTAGTAGAGGCAAAACCATTTGTAGTAAGAGGCGTCTGTTACAACCCTACTCCTATAGGCGAAGGCCCTACTTCAAATTTTCTTACTCTTAAGGATTACAAGCCTTGGGTAGTAGATGGGCCCCTTATGGAGGAAATAGGGATAAATGCTATAAGGATTTATGATATCCCTCTGGAAGCCCTCCCCCAGGCTAAAGAGATGATAAACTACCTTTACCAGAAACACCGGATTTATACTATTGTCAGCGATTGGCTGGGATTCTGGGATTATCCTGGTCCTTTTTATGCTGACCCTGAATTTCGTAAAAGGGTAGAAAAGAAGGTTCTGAAAGTTGTAAATGAACTTAAGGACCAACCCGGGGTGTTGATGTGGGTTCTGGGCAACGAGAATAACTATTCTTTTAGGGGTAATATCCAGCCTTGGAGTTCGCCTGAGATTGAGAAAATAAAAGACCCCCGTAAGCAGATAGAGGAGAAGGCGAAGATTTATTACAGATTTGTAGAGAGGTTGGCTCGCAAGATAAAAAGAATTGACAGAAATCATCCTATAGGCATGGGAAACGGAGAACTCCTATATTTAGATATAGCAAAAAAAATCTGCAAGAATATAGATTTTCTGGGTTTGATAATTTACCGCGGAAAAACATTTGGCAACGCCTTTAAGGGAACAAAATTCAGATTTAACAAACCCATCCTTTTTATAGAATTCGGCGCAGACAGTTTCGATGCCTACAGAAAGAAGGAAGACCAGGATGCCCAGGCGATGTTTATTAAGTCTCAGTGGAAACAGATTTTTAAAAACATTTATCCTTATGGAGAGAAGAACTGCTTGGGAGGGGCACTTTTTGAGTGGACTGACGAATGGTGGAAGCATAACCCCTGCTCTATGCCTACCTGGAGAATCCAGGATAAGGGCGCGGGCTGGTCTAACGGCGCATACTATTTTGATATAAAGGCACCCCAGAATTTAAATATGAATGAGGAATGGTTTGGGATTGTGGGTTTGAGTGAGGAGAGGGAAAACGGCGTAAACAAAAGAATTCCTAAAAGAATTTATTATGAATTAGGTCTGTTTTTTAAAGACCCCTATAAGTATATAAATAATGAAGGCAAATAAAATACTTTTTATTCTAGGTTTAGTGGCAATAATTTCCGCAGGAAGATTGTATTCAGATTCCTATGAGGAGAGATTAAAAGAGTATGTCTCTGGGGGTAGATTCAACGAAGGTTTGGAGTCCATAAGTAAAGACGATTCCATTTATCCTGAATACAAGAAATATTTGGAGGCCCTGCTTAAATTCTATGAATTGAAGCATTGGGAGAAGGCTCAGGATTGGAAGAATTTCTACAATCAAGGCTTAATTTATAAAAAGGAGATTAAAGAGACCCTTAATTCCCTTCTTGAAGGAGAATACCAGAACCCTCTTCTAAGGATAAAGGCAGAATCTCTGTTAGGGGTCATTTTAAAGAACGAAGGTAATGATTCCTACCTCAATATTTATAGAGACTTACATGCAGACATAAGGAATTATTTGAGCCAGACTCAGGATATGGAGGGAGTGCTTTCATGTGCAGATTTCTTTTATGAGAATCAAGATAAAGATTCAGCAAGGAAGATTTACAGGACGATACTGCGCACGGTTAAGAATAAGCAGGTATCTTTAGAAAAACTTAAAAGCCTGGGAGAGAAGTTTTATGGCAGTGATAGAGATTTCTCGGCTTCGGTATATAAAATTTATTTAGATAGATTAAGAGATGTAAACCCAGATGAAGAGTATTGGAAGGAAATTAAAAGAATCTTTTTTATGTTCTGTAGTTGGGGGTTTGAAACAAAAAGTGAAAGCAATTTTTCTTTAATTTCTGATATTACTTCGCAATTCCTTCAGTGCGGTCCTGTATTGGATAATGCTTTGTTGTACCTTTGCGCTTTTAATTCTCAGAGGGCGAAAGATTATCCTCAGAGTATAGAGTTTTATAAAAAGCTTTTGGATAAGACTCCTGGGGAGATAAGGGAAGAAATTATCTTTAAGATAGCCCTGCTTAGTTTCTTCAACGAAGACAGAAAAAATTTCTTAAAATATTCCTCCCTTTTGGAAAAGGAGAATCCCTCTTCAATATATCTGGGCCCTATTTTCTACATTAAAGGGATATTAGCCCATTACGAGGAGGATTTTGCTTCTTCCCAAAGATTGTATGGAAAATCTATGAAATTTTCTCTTGATCCTGGGATCCCCAAACTCTTAGAAAGGGCCAAGAAAAATAAGCCTTTGCCCGAAAATATTCGTATATACCTTGACCTTTATTTCCATAAGATACTACCCCAAGGGTCCACATCCATAAGTCTTTCTCCTGCAATGGCTTTAGTTTCTGAACCAATACGTGGACAGGCTCAGTATTTTATCCCTGGGTTGGGTTGCCTGCAACCGCAGGTAGTTTATCTGTGGTGGGGGTGGTTAGGCAGAGATTCGTATCCCTCGCAGAATACTTTCTCTGCTTCCTACGAGAGGCAGGGTCCTCAAATAATATTCTGCAGCATCCAAACCCCCACAGGATTCTTGGACCGCGATCAAGAGCTTCTGGAAGTTTATAGGTTAGAGATTAAAGGATATAAACCTGCTTACAAAAGGGAAGATACTTTGGACATAAAAGTAGAGATTGAACCTGCACTCTGGGAGGAAGTTTATAAGCTTAAATTGACACTTACCCAGGGAGACAAAGTTTTGTCTGAAGGCGACTCTCGCCTAAGGTATAAACTCTCTTCGCCAGGAAAGTATACCCTCCATATAGAGATAAGAACCTTTCAAGGCAAGGTCTTAAAAGAAGTCTCGAAAAGCTTACAAGTCTTCTAAAAAATTTATTAAAATCCAATTTTTTTTATAGATTTACGGATAATTTTTGTTATAATTATTTTGATGGGTAGAGTCTGTAAAGTTTTTATATTCGCTTTTGGTTTTTTGTCTCTATTTTATCAATTTTGCTTCGCAGACGGCTCTTCCTATTTGGTAGACGTAGGAAAGAGTTATTTTCAAAAAGGTCATTTTCAAGACGCCCTTTCAGAGTTCAAAAAAGCCTTAGTTCTAAATCCTCATAATAAAGAGGCCCAGCATTACTTAAGCCTTGCGGAGAGGATAGTCAAGCGTCAAAAAGCAGAAGTTATGCTTGAGGAGATGGAAAGAAAATATTCTAAAAAATACATTAAGAAGGGTCGTTTAGAAGAGATTAGAAAACCTTCCTTGGAGGAGGAGGCGCCTTTGCAGGCCGGCCCCTTTAGAATTTCAGGAGAATACGAGGTAAGGTTAGGGTTTACTTCCAAAGATGTAATATGGAAAGAGGCCGATGCCAATAGACAGGGAGTGCCTGCGGAAAAGAACTGGAGGTTCCTTTGGGGAAATATGGGTTATAATACTTTTGACCCTCGCATATATTCCAGTTTGAGCCTAAATGTAGAGACCAAAACCCAGCCCTGGAAGTTCCACAGCAAGATAGTTATAGACCCTTGGACATTTATAGGAGTTGCCAGAATAGATTCTCCCCGCTCTCGCAGCATAGACACATCAGGTGGTATTACCGTCCATTCTCCTGCGACAGACTGGGCCCATCTTAAGTTAAAATATTGGTCCAATGCTTCTTCTTGTATAGACGAGATATACCGTTCTGAGCAGGGAAATATCGTTAGGGTTCCGGAAATAAAGGTCAACGATGGTAGGACTTCTTTTGCTTGGGGCACAGGAGCGGGCGAGGATTGGAATTCAGATGGCACAGATGACCACTGGGGTCAGTTTAGAGTTGATTCCCAAGATATAGATTATATGTATCGACCTTTTAGGGAGGTTGTTTTGCAATATGCTTCCGAAGAACTGGACTTTCAACTTTTCCCCATCGCTTATGAAGATAAAGCTTATACCAGTGATGACCCCCTCATACTTTCCAATAACCATTACTGGTGGGAGGAGTCAGCATGGCTTGATTATTATTCGCCTTCTGTGCAGTATACGAGGACCAATTTCCCTATAGAGAGGGGAAGATGGATGAAGAGATTTTCTTTTGTGTCTAAAGATTCAAATTTCCAGAGACTGACTTTTCTAAGGGGTTTCTCTTTTAATTTTTATCCTGATTCTCGCAGCAGTTTTGATTTTGTGTTGGTTTCTCCTTTAAGCTTATGGGACGATTATCGCACAGCAAATTCTGTGGAAGGAGCATTAAGGTTTAAATATAGCCCTACAGAAAAACTTACGTTGGGTTTTCTCAATACGAATAAATTAGGGTTGAATTCTGGGTCTCTTGAGGCTCGCAATCACGTATGGGGTATAGACTTTAGGTATAAATTTGATGAAGATACCCAATGGTTTGGAGAGTTTGCTACGAGTTTTACTTCTTTTGAGGAAGCAGATGACTATGACTATGATTATCAGGGGTATGCCTATATGCAGGGATTAAGTTTTAAAAAGGCAAAGTTCTATTGGGCTTATCTTGATGATAAATTTTATCCAGGCTTGACCTCTTACAGATATACCCGCCAGGACCTTTTCTTCTCAAGACATATTCATTTTTTTGACCTTTATCCTGATGACGAGGCTTTCAGGATTGGAAACAGTATCGATGTAGGAAGGCAGGTGGTAGGTTTAAGGTATGAGGATAATTTTTTAAACAGGAGGCTCCATCTTTTATTTGATTTAAGGAATGTCCATAAAGATTCGGGCAAATATATTGAGACCATTTCCAGACTTGAGACCACCGCCGAAATAAACCCACGCCTTACGATGAAAACCCTATTTTGGTATAAAGATCTGCCTAAGACCCACGCAGGATTAGACCCTCTTATTAACACCAAGAATGTTTATTATCTTACCGATTATTTCTCTGACTGTGATGAGCCTGTAAGAAATCCTGAGGTTGTAGATGGCAAAGACCCCTCCATAGGGCATTTCAGTTTAGGTTTCAAGTATGAACCTTTTGAGTGGCTGTCCTTTATTCCTATTTACGAACGCACCAACGACCCCGGAGATTTTCCCCGCTCTCTTCTAAGTACTTCCTGGTACGAGGATGTTTTTACAGAGGGAAGATGGTATGATAGGATGGTTCCTACCTTGTATGATCAGGGATTTTTTGACTTGCCACCCTATGATTATTACAGCATCGTTAAGTTAAAGACTGTTATCAGGCCTTATCAAAATTTGGATATAATCTTAAGTTTTACCAAGAATACCAATAAGTATGATGCAGGGTTAGATGACAATATAAACCATGCAGGTTTAGAATTAGAATACAGACCTTCAAAGAAATGGACTTTATGGTTTAAATATATGTATACACGCATGATTGACATTTACGCTCAAATTAAAAATAAAGACGCAGGTATAGGGGGCGTGGAATGCGATGGCCACCATAATTTCTTTGCGGGGCTAAGGTTTAATATAGACAAGGATGAATTTTTAGATATACTATTTGGTGAGTTTGCAGGTTATGATGACCTTTACCACTGGGGCAGATGGAGCCTTTCAAGTTTAGATACGCAACACTTGATAAGGATTTTTTATAAAAGGAAATTCTGATATGCGCAGTTTTCCTGAAAAAAGAATAAAGAATATCGCAATTCTTGAGACGATTCGCAGGAAAGGCCCTATATCCCGTATGGATATTTCAAAAATAATCGGCATAAATCCTGTAACCGTCTCTAATTATATAGAAAGATATATTAAAGAGAACATAGTCTTTGAGAAAACTTCAGAAATCTCTACCGGCGGAAGACCGCCTATTTTGGTAAACCTTAATCCCCAGGCAGGCTATGCTATAGGTGTGGGTATAAATCTTTTTGGCGTGGTAGGAGTTATTATCGATATGGAGGCCAATATCATTGATAGAGTAAAACTAGAAAGGCCTTTTATTTCTTCCTTCCAGGTTCCCCAGGTTATCTGCGAGGCAATTTCTGAGTTATTAAATAAAAATTCCTTAATTAAGGATAATATCAAAGGGATAGGTGTAGGAGTAGCAGGAATAGTAGATAAAAGCAGAGGTACAGTGAAGTGGCCTAAAAAAGTAAATGGAGGTTATATTTATGAGTCTATAACTTTCCCTCTTAAGGAGTTCGTAGAAAAAAAATTTTACATCCCCACAATTGTAGAGAATGATGCCACCTGTGCCTGTTTTGCTGAATGGTGGATAGCCCTCCCCCAGGAAATTCAAAATGTAATTTATATGTTTTCTGGGGTAGGCATGGGCCTGTTGCTTGGTGGCAGGATATATACTGGAAGTTTTGGTTGCGCAGGTGAGCCATCCCTTAGGAATTGTCCTGAACAGTTGGAGTGTTCCTGGGCAGGGACTTGTATATTGAGACGTCAAGAGGGGGATTTAGGGATAGTGGAAGAGGTAAAGAGGAGGCTTTCCCGCGGCGAAGATTCCTCCATAAGAAATTCGGGAGACAACTTAGATTTAAGGAAGGTATTTGAAGCAGCCCAAGAGGGAGACAGTTTGATCAGCGAGGTCCTCCAGAAAGCAGGAGAAAGATTAGGCATAAAAATAGCCTTTTTGGTGAATATTTTTAACCCCCAGATAGTAGTGATTGGTGGGGGCATAGAAAATGCAGGGTCAATATTTATGGATGCTGTGCAGAGGGCAGTTGAGGAGTGGGCTTTTGAAGACATGACTAAGAATTTAAGAATTGTAGGTTCCTCGTTGGGAGAAGATTCCATAGCCCTGGGAGGAGCTTCGCTAATAGTGAGAGAAGTATTTGCAAATTGTTAGAAAAATATGAGGAGGTGAGGTATGGATGCTAAATCCAAGATATTTATAGTTATCTTGGCCTTATTGTTTTTAGGAAGCACTTTTTTGGCCTATAAGTACTATTCTAGTTATCAGGGGTTGTTTCAGGAATATACCTCTGATAAAGAATCCTGGGATGAAGAGAAGAGTCTTCTGGAGAAAAAGGTTTCTTCTCTAAAGAGAGAGTTGAAGGCAACGCAGGAAGAGGCCTACAGTGCCCGACAGCAGTTAGATGAACTGCAGCAGGAGCTCGATAAATGGAGAAAGCGCCTTCAGCAGGCTGAAGAAGAGAAGCAGACCTTAATAGATAAATTAAGGGAATTGCAAGCAAGGGGCATGGCCCAGAGGCCTCAGCCACAGGTATCTGCAGTCCCTGGAGAAGCACAGGATACTTACTGGGCCCAGATAGTAAAACAGAATGCCGCCTTCCAGGCTAAGTTAGAGGAATTAGGTAAACAACTGGAGGAGTTGACGCGCAAGAAAGAGGAGGCAGAATCTAAGCTAAAAGAGCAACAACTGGAAAATTCAACTCTCAAAGATAAGATAGAAGACCTTCAGAGAAAGTTGGCTTTCAATGAGCGCACCATTCAGATTCTTTCTCAGGAATTAGTCAAGGAAAAAGAGGACAAAAGGAGCCTCTCAGAAGATTTGGATAAATTCAGGCAGGAGAACCTAGAATTAAAGAGAGAGGTTAAGAGGCTGGAGGGGCTGAAAGAAGTTATAGAGAAGGATTTAGCTTCTACCAAAGAAGAGAAAGAGAAACTTTCTGCCCGGATTGAGGAGATGGAAAACCTTATAAAGGAGAAGACTGCCTATCTTCTGGAGTTGAGAAAGAAGATTCTTAAGAGCGCACAGCTTAAGGCTGCCAGAACTCTTGAGGAATCTAAGGCTGTAGAATTACCACCCATAGTGGTCAAGCCTAAGGAGGTCCGTCCTGCCCCGCTGCAAAAGGCAGTTTCTCTTGAAGGCCAGATTATTGCTGTAAATAAGGAGAATAGTTTCGTGATTATAGACATGGGAGAAGAACAGGGTCTGAAGCCAGGATTAAATCTTTCAGTCTACAGAAATGGTTCTGAAATTGCTAATTTGCAGGTTCTTGAGACGAGAAAAGAAATCTCGGCCTGCGATATAGTGAGGGTAAAACCAGGAGTAGAATTGAGGGTAGGCGACAAGGTAAAGTGAGACACAATAAAGTCACCATCCAGGAAGTAGCAAAAGAAGCAAAGGTTTCTATTGCCACGGTATCACGGGTTCTTAATAATTACCCCCATGTAAGCAAGAGAGTAAAAGCAAGGGTTCAAGAGGCCATAAAGAAACTCAATTACCAGCCTTCAGTATTTGCCCAGAGATTAGCAGGAAAATTTCTTAATACTGTATCCCTGATAATGCCTGCGTATGAAGGTATGTTTTATTCTTATTACGGCAATGAGATTGTGCGTTCTGTGGCAGACGCCTGTGTAGATTTTGACTACGATTTATTGTTGCATATAAGTTCTAGGAGAAAGAAAATTCATTTTTCTTCTGTGGATGGGGCACTCTTTGCTGACATAATAGAGAATGAGAAAGAACTTGAGGAGTGCGTTCTTCAGGGCAAACCTTGTGTGGTAATAAACAGGATAGTGGACAGCCACCAGGTGAGTTTTGTCGCCGTAGACAATAAAGGAGGGGCTTACGAGGCCACTAAGTATTTTGTGAATTTAGGCCACAGTAGAATTGCCCACATTACGGGGGATTTACGTACCCAGTGTGCCCAACAGAGGTTAGAGGGTTATAAGAAGGCCCTGGAGGATTCAGGCATAAAGGTAGACGAGGCTTTTATAAAGACAGGCGATTTTTCTCGGGCTTCTGCCAGGAGGGCTATGGAGGAATTTCTAAGAGTGAAAAGACACCCCACAGCAGTTTTCTGCGCTTCAGATGATATGGCTCAAGAGGCTATCTTGGTCGTTCAGGAGAAGAAACTAAAAGTACCTGATAATATTTCCATCATAGGATTTGACGATAACCCTTCCTGCCTTTTAGGTCCAATATCTTTATCTACGGTTAGACAGCCTTTAAGAGAGATGGCAAGGAAAGGCGTGGAGATTCTAGACAGCCACATTAAAGGTAAAAAGTCTCCAGAGAAAGTGATTCTTCCCTGCAGGTTAGTGGTAAGAGATTCCTGCGATTTCGCTTGATACAAGTTATTGAGATTTCTGGAGTTATAAGACACAATATATAGTATTTTCTCTTGACAATTCCTTATCCCTTTCTATAATAGAATTATTCTAATCGAAAGGAGGTTTGTATGCACGAAGAATTAAAACTAACCGATAATGCACTAAAAGTTTTAGAAAAAAGGTATTTGGGCAAAGATACCCAGGGCAAAGTTGTAGAGACCCCTAGCCAGTTGTTTAGGAGGGTATCTCTGGCTATAAGTAGTGCAGAGAAAAATTATGGAGCAAACAATGCACAGATAGAGGCCCTTGCTGATAAATTCTACCGTCTTATAACTAAAAAATATTTTATGCCAAATTCTCCCACCCTCATGAATGCGGGGTTAGAATTAGGACAACTTTCTGCCTGTTTTGTCCTGCCAATAGAAGATTCTATGGAGGGGATCTTCGAGGCCTTAAAGGCCTGTGCTTTAATACATAAGACTGGAGGCGGGACGGGTTTTTCTTTTTCTCGCCTGCGGCCAAAGAATAGCGTAGTCAAAACCACAGGAGGAGTGGCTTCCGGTCCAGTATCTTTTATGAAAGTTTTTGATGCAGCAACTCAAGCAGTAAAGCAGGGGGGG
>CAYNIO010000010.1:0-18444 GCA_964397495.1 uncultured Planctomycetia bacterium | reverse complement strand
ATGATTTTTTTCATCTTTTTAAGTATACAGTATCTTAAAGAAAAGTCAAAACTACTTCGTAAATGCCTTCAAAAACTCCAAAGGAAGAGGCACTATTATGGTGGTGGAGCGTTCAGAAGATATTTCCACCAAAGTTTGCAAATACCTCATCTGGATGGCTACAGGATTTTCTGAAATAGTATCTGCCGCCTGTTTTAATTTGGTGGCTGCCTGGAACTCGCCTTCAGCAGAGATAACCTTTGCCCTTCTTTCACGTTCAGCCTCTGCCTGGCGGGCCATGGCCCTCTGCATCTCCTGAGGCAGGTCCACATGTTTTATCTCCACCAAGGAGACCTTTATTCCCCAGGGGTCTGTCTGGCGGTCGATTATCTCCTGAAGGGAAGTGTTGAGTTTTTCCCTGTTGGATAGCAACTCATCTAATTCTACCTGACCTACCACACTCCTTAAGGTGGTCTGGGAAATCTGAGAGGTAGCGAAGTGGTAGTCCTCGATTTCTATTACGGCCTTTATGGGGTCAAGAACCTTATAATAGACTACAGCATTTACCTTAACAGAGACATTGTCCTTGGTAATGATATCCTGAGAAGGAACATCCAGGGTGATGGTTCTTAAATCTACCACTACCATTTTATCGAGGGGTTTTAGTATAAAGAATATTCCTGGGCCCTTGGGCTGGGAAAGGACCCTTCCCAGTCTGAAGATTACCCCTCTCTCATATTCTTTAAGAATCTTTATGCAACTTATGATGTAGATGATAATAAGGGGAAGAAATATCCTAAGAAACATCTTTCACCTCCTTTTTCTTTACTACCAACTTCAGGCCTTCTATTTTTTCTACACTTACCTCCTCTCCCTTTTTTATCTTATCTTTGGTCTTTGCTGTCCAAATCTGGCCATCGAGCTCAATCTTTCCTTCGCCTTCAATATCTTGAAGGGCAACCCCGGTTTTCCCTATCAGAGATTCTTTGCCGGTTAAAGGCTTTTTTCTCTGGATGGAGACCGCCTTGGTAAGCACAAACAGGGTAATAATACTTATACTTATGGTGAGACTGAGGATAAATTTTAGAGGTATCTTGAGGAAGGGAACTTTTTGGTTAAAGAGCATAAGAGACCCTAAAATTAGACAACTCAAACCCCCTGCAGTAAAGAGGCCAAAGGTAGGAGTAAATATCTCCACTATGAGAAATATTATTCCTAGGATAATGAGACTTAATCCTGCATAGTTTACGGGTAATACCTGGAAGGCATAAAAGGCAAGGAGCAGGGCAATTACTCCAAAGATGCCTGGGAAGCCAAAGCCTGGATGGGTCACCTCATACAGGAGGGCAAAAAATCCCAGGACCATAAGGATATAGGCAATCTGAGGATTAATCAAGGCATTTAGAAGTTTCTGACGCAGACTCATCTCTAAGGAAATCAGGCGGGCACCCTTTGTTTTAAGAAAGATATTCTTTCCATTAAGATTTACCATCCTGCCATCCAGTTTCTTCAGGAGTTCCGGGGTATCCTGGGCTATGAGGTCAATAATCTTTAATCTCAGGGCCTGGGTTTCATCTGCAGATACGCTTTCCTCCACTGCCTTTTTGGCCCATCTTACATTGCGTTTCCTTTTTTTGGCAATATTCTCTACCCAGGAGAGAGTATCATTTATTACTTTTTTCTTTAACTCCTCATCAATTTGGCCCCAGGATTTATTCATTATTACAGGATGGGCAGAGCCTATATGGGTAGAAGGGCTCATAGCAGCGATATGGGCGCTTAAGGTAATGAATACCCCTGCAGAGGCAGCCCTTGAGCCTTGGGGATACACATAAACGATTACAGGGATATCGGAGTTAAGGATTTTCTTGACTATTTTTCTTGTAGATTCAAGGAGTCCTCCAGGGGTATCGAGTTTTATAAGAAGAGGCGCATTTTCTTCCTCTGCCTTTTTAAGGCCTGCACAAATATATTCATAAATTATGGGATTGATGATATAATCTTCAACAGAGAGTACTACTACTTTATTTTGGGCAAAGACTTGATTCCTTAAACCAAAGAGGTATAGAAGCAGAAAGAATCCTAAGAGGAGAGAGCGTTTCATCACCTACTAATATAAAGAGAAAGTAGGTTTTGTCAACAGAAAGGAGCAGGAGATGATAAATATTCAGGATTTTAAGAAGGTGGAATTGGTGGTAGCAAGGATTTTAGAGGTTAAAGATCACCCCCAGGCAGACAAGCTCTTGGTTCTTAAGGTGGATTTGGGTACAGAGCAGAGGGTCCTGGTGGCAGGATTAAAGGGCCATTACTCTCCTCAGGAACTTGAGGGAAAGCAGGTAATAGTAGTCAGTAACTTGGAACCAGCCACCATACGGGGTATTCAATCCCAGGGAATGCTTCTTGCCTGTCAGGATAAAGAGAGGGTAGTAATTATCTCTCCTGAAAAAGAGGTAGAACCAGGCAGCAAGGTTTTATAGGGTGAAGATTATTACTGTAGAAAGAGAAGTAAACACCAAAGGATTTTGTAGTGTAGTAGACATTACTCCTTTGGTGGAGGAGGAATTAAAGAAGACTGGCCTTAAAGAAGGGCAGGTTCTGGTATTTACTGTGGGTTCTACCGCAGGGGTTTCTACCATTGAGTATGAGCCCAACTTAATAAAGGATTTAGAGGAGGTTTTGGAAAAGATTGCACCTTCGAGTAAAAGATATCATCACCATCTTACCTGGGGCGATGACAATGGTTTCTCTCATATCCGTTCCACATTTATCAAGCCCGACCTGACAGTGCCCTTCAAAAGAGGTAGACTTCTTTTAGGAACCTGGCAGCAGATTGTAATTTTAGATTTTGATGAGCGCCCTCGCAGAAGAAGATTTGTATTGCAGTTTAGCGGAATATAGATGCAGGATTTCGTCTCCTCGTCTTTTTGCCTCAAATGTCAGGGTTGTTGCCGTTTCTTAGACAAAAATTCAATCTTGCGGCCGGTATTTAACCCTATAGATGTAAAGACCCTTAAGGAGAAGGGTTTTGATATTGAGGTTGATTCTTCCCAAAGGATAAAAAATCTCGTCTTTGACCACGGACTATACTACTGCCCTTTTTTAGAAAGGAAAAGCAACCGTTGCCTTATTTATCTCAAGCGTCCTTTTGATTGTTGGCTCTATCCTTTTCTTCTCTGCAGGGAGGGGAGGAAGATCTATCTGGGGGTCCACAATCTTTGCCCTTTCGTAGAGAGAAATTACGATTCTTCTCGCTTTCAGAATTATGTAGGATATCTTAAGGAATTTCTTTCTCGCAAGGATGCAAAGAGGCAGATACTTTTAAATATAGAGATTATTCAGGACTATTCTAAGGGTGAGGTATTGACCTTGGAGAGGCTGCCATTCCTTGAAGAGATTTTAGATTTTTCTGCATTGACTTTGGAGCATAGGAGCGATTTTGAAGATTATCTCTATAAAGACCACAGTTTCCATTCTTTCAACACAGTTTTTATGCATACAGGCCTGAGTAAAGTTTTAAGGGTAGAATTTGAAGAAGGGCCGGCTTTTATATGCGTCCACAGAGATTTTGTGTATACATTGGTTTTTCTGGGGAACTCTTTTTCTAAAGAAGGAGCAGAGTCTCTCTTTTCTTTTATGGACAACTTCAATACTAATTCCCGCTTTTCAGTGATAGAGAATATTTCTCGGAGATTCATAAAAAGTTTAGGGGCTTATTCTATTAGGAACGAGTTTCCTGATTATGTTTATCTTAGGGAAGATTTGGTAAATCTCAAGGGAAAAAGGTTTAAGGCTATGCGCTGGGAGAGAAATTATTTTGTTAAAAACTACGATTTTAAGATAGTTCCCCTGGAAAAATGTTCTAAAGAGGAGCTGCTGTATCTTTATAAAAAATGGGAGAGTTCAAAGGATGAAAATATAGAGATTACGAGAGACAGTTTCTATATGCTCGAGAAGTTATTGGATTTTCAAGGAAGTCTTAATCTGGAAGGATTGGTGCTTTTTGTAGGAGAGGAGATTATAGGTTTCACTTTAGGGTGTAAATTGAAGAAAGATGTTTTTCTTGTTCTTTATGAGGTAGTCCTTCCCCAGTTTAAAGGAGGCTCAACCTTTATTTTTACGGAGTTTATTCGCGGTAAAGAAAGGTATATCAATACTATGGATGACGCAGGAATAAATTCTTTAAGATTCAGAAAGGAACACCAGTATCCTTTTAAAAAGGTAGCCCGCCTCAAACTCTTGCGGTAAAATATTTTTACCAAATAAGTTTACCAAATAAGCCGGACTTAAAATGTAAAATTAATAGAGGTTTTGGTTTAATTTTTTTACCTGATATAATAAACTTTGATATAATGACCTTTATGTTAGATATAGTTTTCATCGATGTAGAGACCACAGGGCTTTATCCCCAGAATGGCGAAAAGATTGTAGAGATAGGCGCTTATAGAAGAGACCTCCAAGGCCGGGAGTATTTCTTCCAGCGTCTTATCAACCCAGGCAAATCTATACCCTTGAATGTTCAATACATTCACAATATAGACGACGAAATGGTGAGGGAGGCGCCTTTTATAGAGGACATCGCAGAGGAATTCTTGAGTTTTTTAGGCAGGTCTATCATAGGGGGATACAATCTTAACTTTGACCTTTCCTTTGTGGAATCTTATTTCCCCCGGGAGTTTTTCAAGAGCCATACCTTCATAGATGTTTACAAGATGGTCAAGACATTTTTCCCCGAATTTGGGAGTTTTTCTCTGGGCAATGTATGCGCATATCTGGGCATAGATTTTCCCAAGAAACACAGGGCTCTTGAAGATGCCCATGCCACAGGGAAGTTATTCTTCAAGTGTTTAGGGATATTAGAAAAAAGGAACATATCGTTTGACGAGATAAAAGATAAATCCCAGCCAACTATCCTGGAGCAGATATTATGAAAGTCTCTTTCAATAAGACTAAAATCATCTGTACCATAGGTCCTTCTTCTTGGGATGAAGGGGTCTTGAGGAAACTCATATTGCAGGGTATGGATATTGCAAGGTTCAACCTCAGCCACTCTTCGCCTTCTAAGCATCTGAGTCGTATTAAGAGTCTTAAGAGGATGGCCAGCAAGTTAGATGTTCCTTTAGGAATAATGGCAGATTTACCAGGGATAAAGTTGAGGATTGGTCGAGTTCCCAGTTTTGTAGTCGAGGAAGGCGAAGTTTTAAAATTTGTGTATGCACGGTCTTCGTCTTCAAGGGAGATACCCCTGCCTTACAAAGGTTTTTTTGGTTTAGTCAACAGGAATGATACCTTGTTCCTAGATGATGGGAAGATTCAGGCTAAGGTATTGAGGAAGTCAGGATTAAATTTCTGGGCGAAGGTTAAGAATAGTGGCGAAGTCTCTTCGCGCAAGTCTATCCATATAAGAGGTAAAACCCCGGACATTAAAAGCCCAACCCCTAAGGATTTAAATTACGCTCAGTTTTTTGCTCCCTATGTAGATTTTGTGAGCATCTCTTACGTAAGGTATCCCCAGGATGTAGAGAAGATTAAAAAGGCGGTGAAAAAGATTAACCCCTATTGTATGTGTATTGCCAAGATAGAGACTACCCAGGCAGTGAAAAATCTCAAGGATATACTTAGGGTTTGTGAAGGAGTGATGGTGGCGAGAGGTGATTTGGGGCTACAGGCAGATATTGTGCGTATGGGTGTGCTCCAAAAAATAATTATCAGAGAGGCAAAGAGATTTAATCTTCCTGTTATTGTGGCTACCCAGATTTTAGATTCTTTGGTTAGAGAGGTTTTCCCTTTGCGCTCAGAGGTTTCAGATATTACTAACGCTGTCTTAGACGGCGCAGATGCCCTTTTGCTTTCTAACGAGACCTCTGTAGGCAAATATCCTTTGAGGGCGGTGAATATTTTAAGAAATGTGTGCGCCTATACGGAGAGGGTCTGTAGATGGAGTTGGCAGCCTAAGGAAGGATACAGGGGAGGTGTAGGTGAGGGGTTGAGTTATGCCATAAACGCCCTTGCCCAGTTTCTAAAAGTAGACAAAATAATTGTAATTACAGACGATATTGCTCTCTTGGCGAGACTTTCAGGCCCACATCTCAAGCAGGATGTAGTGCTGGTTTCTCCGCAGAGGAAGATTTTGCCATTGGCCAACATCTTTTACAGGGTTTTGCCCTTGTATTTCAGACAGGTGTCCCTGAAGAGCGTGAAGACATTTCTAGCAGGGAAATCTTTGGTAAATAAGGGCAAGATTTATCCTGTACTTTTGTCTTTGGGGGAGAAGAAATTTATAGGGATGGTTTGATTTAAGATGGTATAATATTAAACCAAAAGGAGGGGAGGGATGCTGGAGATTCTTGAGATTTTAGAGAAGGATGCCCGTATAAGACCAGAAGAGATAGGCAAGATGATAGGCAAGAGTCCTTCTTGGGTGAAGCGCAAAATAAAGGAACTCGAAGACAAAGGCATAATTCTTAAATACCGCGCAGTAGTAAATAAGGAACTTCTAAAGAAGGATGAAGTTGTGGAGGCTTTGATTGAGGTGAATGTTACCCCTCAGAAGGATGTGGGTTTCGACAAAATAGCCCAGAGGATATATGAGTTTCCTGAAGTGAAAAATTGCTATCTAGTTTCAGGAACCTACGATTTACTTTTAATTGTGGAAGGGCCGACCATCCACACCATTGCCAATTTTGTAGCAGAAAAACTCGCCCCCCTTCCTGAAGTTAAAGGCACTACCACCCATTTTTTGCTTAAGCGTTATAAGGAAGACGGGATAATTCTCAAGAGGCCTAAGAAGGACAAGAGGCTGGCAATATCTCTTTAAGATGATAATAAGATGATAAATAAGCGTGTTAAAAATCTTAAGCCTTCAGGGATAAGGGATTTTTTTGATTTGGTCCTGGGGATGAAGGAGGTTATCTCCTTAGGTGTGGGAGAGCCTGATTTTAACACTCCTTGGGTTATAAGGGAAAAGGCTATATCTTCTCTGGAGACAGGCTTAACTTCTTACACCTCTAATAAAGGTTTGGCGTCTTTGCGCAGATACATAAGCCGTTATCTTGAAGAGAGATTTACAGTAAAGTATGACCCGGATTCCGAAATACTCATTACCGTAGGAGTTAGCGAAGGATTGGATCTAAGCATAAGGACCCTCATAGAAGATAAAGACAGGGTTTTGGTATTCTCTCCTCATTATGTTGCTTACCCGGCGGTAGTGCAGATTCAGGGAGGAGAGGTGATTTTTTTAGACCTGAAAGAGGAGGAGGATTTTAAGATAAACCCCAGGGATTTGAGGAAGGCTTTGTCCAAGGGCCCCAAAGTTTTAATCTTAAATTATCCTGCCAATCCCACAGGTATTTCTTATACCAGGGAGGAATTGCTTCAGATATGGAGGGAGATAAAAAAGAGCGATTGTTTGGTAATAAGCGATGAGATTTACAGCGAGTTGAGTTTTGATTTTGAGCATACCTGTTTTAGTTCCCTCCCCGCCGCAAAATCACGCACCATACTTTTGGGAGGGTTCTCTAAGAATTTCTCGATGACTGGTTTTAGGGTGGGTTTTGCCTGCGCACCCAGGAAAATTTTGGAATATATGACCAAGGTCCACCAATATACAATTTTGTGCGCGCCCACCATATCTCAGTTTGCTTCCATAGAGGCTATAAGGAATGCCCATAGGGATGTAGGGATTATGAAGAAGGAATATATAAGGAGGAGAGATTTTGTTTTCCACCAGATACGCAGGCTCAACTTTACTGCAGTCAAGCCTCAGGGAGCATTCTACTTTATGGTCAACATAAAAGAGGATGGTTTTAGATTTGCAAGAGACCTCCTTTTTAAAAATAAAGTAGCGGTAGTTCCTGGAGTAGCCTTTGGCGATAAATTTAAGAATTATATAAGGATTGCTTATACGCAGGAGATTAACGTCTTAAAAGAGGCCTTCCAGAGAATAGAGAGATTTCTTAAAAAGAGATGATTCTTGAGAGCAAAAAGGTGCCTGTAAAGGGCAAAGAACTCGATTTTTTCAAGATAAATTTGGGCAGGGCTCCCCTTTTGGTTTTAGTTGCGCCCAGAGGGTTTGTTATGTGCGGCTATCTTGATATAGAAGCCTGCCAGAAACTTCAGGATACAGCCTGCAGAGTAAAAGGGGTGAAGGGCTGGGAGGATTTTTTAGAAGCCAATATAGAGAGCCTGACCTCTTCTGCCAGAGAATTGGGGATAGAGATAGGGATGAAGGTGAAAGAGGCCCTTCCTTTGTTGATTTAGATGCGAAAGATAACATTTTTAATCTTCATATTTCTAGGGACAGCCTATACCCTCAAGGCAGCCTCCTTAAAAGACTGCCGTCAACTCTATAAAAAGTCTCAGGAGTATCTTGAGGAGACGAAACATTCCTTAAAGGAGATTCTAAGAACCCAGCCCTACAATAAAGAGGCAAAAATTTTATGGGCCAAAGTCCTCTACAGGGAAGGCAAGTTTCAAGACGCTTTTGAGATATTTTCTTCTTTAGAGGATATGCTTGATGGGGAATCCCTCTTTTTTTACGGAAATATTTTAGAGAGGAAAAACCTTTACCAACAGGCTCAGGATGTATACAGAAGGATAAAGGAAGGCCCTTATGCTAGACTTGCCCAGAAGGCTCTTTCAGGGATAAAAAAGAAGTTAAGTTCTTCCAAGATAGAACCTTATCTTCAAGAATTAATGGAAAGTCAGCCCCAGCCTCAGGCTTGGGAGTGCGGAGCAGAGATTTTTTTAGTAGATGAGGAAGTGGAGATTACTCCAGATAATCAGGAGATAACGAAGGTACATTTTCTCGCGCGCATCTTGAACGATAGAGGCAAAAAAATAGGCGAGGTAAAAATCCCTTACGATTCTACCTACGAGAGAATAATCCATCTTGAAGCCAGAACCATAACGCCTGAGGGCAAGGTATTTGAGGTAGGGAAAGAAAATATCCGTGATGTCTCCAAATATTTAGATTACCCACTTTACAGCAATCTACGGGTGAGGATAATTTCTATGCCTCAGGTAGATAAAAATTCTATAATAGAATACAGGGCAGTAATAAAGAGGACTCACCTTGTAGACAGAGACAAGTTTTCCCTCGTTTATTTTCTTCAAGATAAATACCCCATAAGGAAGGAAGTCTTCAGCCTTAAGGTTCCCAAAGGGAAGAAGATAAATATTTACTTGAGGAATACTTCCTACTTGGGAAAGGATATGGATTTGTCCCCCTCTGTATCAAGAAGCGGCTCAGATATAAATTATCGTTGGGTATTCAAAAACGTCCCTGCTTTAATAGAAGAGCCTTCCATGGTTCCTTCGAGTTGGGTAAACCCCTCTTTTATCGCCACAAATTTTTCTTCGTGGGAACAAATTCATAAGTGGTGGTATAACCTTTATAAAGACAAAATCGTTGCCACTCCTCTCATAAAAAAGACGGTTAAAGAAATAATAGGCCAGTCTAAAGACCCCTGTGAAATTCTTGAGAAGATATTTCAGTTTTGTGCCCAGAAGATAAGGTATGTGGCTGTGGAGTATGGGAGGGCAGGGTATGAACCTCATAAGGCAGAGGATATTCTTACAAATAAATATGGAGACTGTAAGGATCAGAGCATACTTTTGGTCTCCCTTCTTAGGGCTGCAGGAATAGAAGCCTACCCTGTTCTTATTCCTACACGGGAGCTCCTCCCCTTGAGAAAGGATGAGCCTTGCATTGTTTTCAACCATTGTATAGTCTATGCGCGTCTAAATAAAGGAGAGTTTTTTCTTGATCCTACCATGGAGACTGCCAATATCCATACTTTGCCTTTTCCTGACCAAGACAGACTCTGTGCAGTATTCTTTGATGATAAATGCGAACTTTTAAAAACTCCCCTTGCAGAAGGCAATGTGTTAGAGGTTGAGATGAATATTAAACCTCAAGGAAAATTATTTAAGGTGCGCAGAAAAATAATATGTAGAGGATTGTTTTCTCCCCACCAGAGGTATTTTGTAAACTATACCCACCCCCAGATTCTTAAGAATACTCTTCTCAAGAAGGCTAAAACTTTTCTTCCCGATGCCTCGCTTTTAGGGTTTAAGATAGAGAATAGAGATGACCCTGTTCTGCCTCTGGTAATTACTTACGACTTTCAGGGCGAGGATTCTTTTAAGAATTACGCAGACCTCTATGTTCAGAGAAGACTTGCTCAGGCGGAGCTGTCTGAAGAACTTATTTCTCAATCCCAGAGGAGATACCCTCTGAATTTGGGGTTTCCTTATGTTTTAAAGGCGCGCACCCAACTTGAAATCCCTCAAGGTTTTAAAACATACTATCTTCCTCAAAAGGAAAGGTTAGTTTCTCCATGGATAGAGTATGAGAGAAGTTGTCAGAAAAGACGGAGCTCTATCTTGTTTGAAGAGAAAATGAAAATAAAAAAGACGCAGGTAGATCTTGAAGACTATCAGAAATTTAAGAAGTTTTATGAGGAACTTTTGTCTCAGGTTCACACGAGCATAGTTTTTTTAAAGAAAAATGAAGAGAAGAGGCAGGAAGAAAGATTTAAAAATTGAGATAGACTTCTACAAGGGGATTCTGGAAGATAAGCCAGATTTTGTAGAGGCTCTTTATGCTTTGGGCGATGCTTATACCCGCGCAGGTTTTTATAAGGAGGGTTTAGAGGTTGACAAGAAACTTTCTCAGATGAGGCCTCAGGATCCCGTAGTTTTTTATAATCTTGCCTGCAGTTACTCTTTGGTAGGAGATTTGGATCAGGCTCTAAAGTCTTTAAAGAAAGCGATAGTTTTAGGCTATGCAGACTTTTCTTATATGGACAATGACCCGGATTTAGAAAATCTAAGGAGGGACCCCCGCTACAAGGAATTGAGAGAAAGGATTGTTAGAATCCTCAGGGATCATTAGCCGGGCTTGTATTTTCAATAGTCTTTTTAGGGGGATTTTATGCCAGAAGAAAACCAGGAATTTACAAAAAAATATCATTTCTTTAAAACTTTGGTATTCTTTCTCTCGCTGGGTGCGAACCTGGTGTTTTTGCTCGTCTTTTATTTCGCAGGGGGCTCTTTCGCCCTGGAAAGGTTCTTTCTTGATAAAGGTTATAACTTCTGGATTACCTTATTTTTATATACCTCTGTATTCTTTTTAAGTCTTTGGGTTATAAACTTTGGCTTTAACGTCTTTGAAAGTTATATATTGGAGAGGAAATTTTCTCTCTCCACCCAGAATTTTTTTTCTTGGTTCAAGGACCACCTTAAGACCCAAGTTCTCTCTTACATATATTTCTGCATAGTAATTTTTGCCTTTTATGTTTTTCTCAGAATAAGTGGAATTTACTGGTGGATATTTACGGGGGCATTTTTTATAGCGGTGTCTTTGTTCATCGCCAGGATATTTCCGCGTTTCATAATCCCTCTATTTTATAAATATTCAGAGCTTCCTGAGGGAGATTTAAAGTCTGCCATTGAGAAGATTCTTCAGGGGAGCGCAGTTAAGATAGACAAGGTATATACTGTAGATTTTTCCAAGAAGACTAAAAAGGCCAATGCTTTTATCTGCGGATGGGGCCGGGGACGCAGATTGGTCCTTGCTGACAATCTCTTGAGAGATTTTACAAAAGAGGAAATTCTTAATGTAGTATCCCATGAATTGGCACACTTCAAACATAAGGATATAATGAGAGAAATTGTAGTCTCTTCTGGGTTTACCTGGACAGGGTTGTGGTTCTTGAATAAATTGTTCTTTGGGGCATCTTTAAAGACAGAGATTTACCACCTGCCTCTTTACATTCTTTTCTTCACAGTTTTTTTCTTTGTAGTCCAGCCTCTACAGAATTTTTTCTTTCGCAGGTTTGAGTCTCAGGCAGACCTTTATGCTTTAAATCTTACTCGAGATAAGGCTAGTTTCATAACTATGTTGGATAAGTTGGGGAGAAATAATCTGGCAGAATTTAGGCCCCCTTTCTGGAAAGAATTATTTTTCTATACCCACCCGCCTCTCTATAAGCGCATAAAAAGTATCGAGAGGGCAAAGTTATGAAAAATTCGTTTCTCGAAAGAAGGAGATATATAAGGTTAGATGTTGTTTTTCCTGTGGAGTTCAGGATTCTTCACAGAGATAAAGGCTATCTTACAGAGTGGATTCAGGGATTTACCAGGAATGTGTCTAAGGGAGGGTTGTGCTTGGAGAGCAAACTCCTTTCCTCTTGGCATAGAAATATGCTCTCTCAAGAAGATAATCTTCTTGAGGTCTCTTTGCATATTCCTTTAAGTAAATCTATAAAGGCCGAGGCTAAGGTGGTATGGTTTAAGAGAGAAAAGGGTGTCCCTCTTTCTGTAGATATTATGGGATTGGAATTTGTAAAGGTGGACCCTAAAGATATAAGGCGTCTTATGTGGTATGTGCGCCAGAAAAAATACCTCCCGCGGATTTTAATATTTGCGGTAGGAATATTATTGGGCTTGAGCGTATTTTTTGGATTTAAAAGTTATTACTTAAATATTAAGAACGCAAAGATTTTAAAAGATTACATCCAGAAGACAGAAACTCTTTCTCAGAGAAAGGCGCAGTTAGGCAGGGTTCTTACAGAGATAAATCTCTGGAGGAAGTATTTAGAAAAAACTCAGGATAATTTAAGAAAAGTTTCATCGGACTACAAGAAACTCAAGGCTAAATATGAGGAACTTAAAAAGAAAAGCCTTGAGCCAGGCCTTTCTCTGCAGGAGAAAAAGAAGTTAGAGGAGTTACTCTCTCAGAAGGAGAGGGAGTTGCAGAGCCTTGAAGAAAAAATCTGCTCTTTAGAGCAGAACAATCTATTTTTGGAACGCAGGCTTTCCCGCCTTTCGGCGTTAAGGAAGGATTTAGACTTGCGCCTTGAGTCTCTTCAGGAAAATATTAAGTCTTTGGAAAAGATAAACGTGGAAAATCTTCTATCTTGGTTGGAAAGCCATCAGAACCAGCGTACAGGTCTGGTTTTGAGTTTCGAGGGAGACCCCAGTCTGAAGGATATAGGTTTTAGTTATGACCAGGCTTTGAGTGTTTGCGCATTTTTAGTTTCAGGCAAGATTCAGAAGGCCAAGATGATTCTGGATTTTTACAAGTTTAAAGCCAAAAGGTCAAAAAATGGAGGGTTTTTTAATGCCTATTTTGTAAATAGCGGCGAGCCTGCGGAGTATATTATTCATAGCGGTCCTAATATCTGGATAGGTATTGCCAGCCTCCAGTACGCTTCCAGGACAAAAGACAGAAGTTACCTTAAGATAGCCCAGGATATTGCCAGGTTTATAATCAAACTTCAGGATGAGGAGGGCGGTATAAGAGGAGGCGTGGGTATAAAATGGTATTCTACAGAACACAACCTCGATGCCTATGCTTTTTTTGGAATGCTTTACGAGATAAGCCGAGACCCGCTCTACAAGGAATACCAGGGAAGAGTCCTCAACTGGTTGAGAAAATATTCTTATACCCATTGGGATATTCCTGTAAATAGGGGCAAAGGCGATTCTACCATTGCTACTGATACCTATGCCTGGTCCATTGCCAGTATCGGCCCGGAGAAACTTTCTCAGATAGGGATGGACCCTGATGATATATTAGATTTTGCTGAAAAGCATTGTAAGGTTAAAGTTAGTTTCACTAGGCCTGAGGGGAGGACGATAGAAGTAGAAGGTTTTGATTTCGCTCCTTATCAGAATATTGCTCGGGGAGGGGTAGTTTCCTGCGAATGGACTGCCCAGATGCTGATTTCTTTCAAGATTATGAGCAGATATCACTACGAGAAGAAAAATTATTCTAAGGCTTTGATTTATTTAGACAAGGCTCTAAAATATTTTGGGGAGTTGAAGAAGATGCTTATATCCTCCCCTTCGCCTACAGGTCAAGGCAGGTGGTGCCTTCCATATGCTTCCCAGGATTTTGTAGATACAGGCCATGGCTGGAGGACACCCAAAGGCAGGGATACGGGTTCTGTGGCTTCCACCTGTTATATGATTTTCGCCTATTATGACTTCAATCCTTTAAGTTTTAAACCTGCTTTTGCCCCTGAGGTTTATGAATACCTTAGGCGCCTGAAACAAGAGAATCAATGAAAAGGTTAATTGCAGGAATTGCTTTTTCTCTTTTTATAGGAAGTAGCCTCTGGGCTTTCCAGGGAAGGTACCAGATAAAAGCCAAGTTTATACCCCCAGATAAGATTTTAGCCAGTCAAAACTTAGATATTTTTAATGATACCTCTGGAGAATTCACAGAGTTATACTTTCGTATTTACCCCAATAGGAGGCTTACCCCTAAGGAGAAAAAGATTGCCAATATGGTAAGTTCTTATTTTAAGACAGATTTTTTCCCTCAGGGATACAGCGAAGGTTATCTAAAAATTAGAAATATAACCTGCGAAGGGAAAAATCTCAGGTTTTCCTACGCAGATAAGGAGCATACCATTCTTAAAGTAGAACTCCCCTCTATGTTTAAGCCTAAGGAGAGACTCAATCTGAATATATCGTTTGAGGTAAAAGTCCCCTTGAGGAGAGGGAGTTTTGGTTATTATAAAAATACCGTTTCTTTGTATTACTGGTATCCAATCCTCGCTGTTTATAAAGACGGGAAGTGGAATCTTCCGTTTTACTACATATTTCATCAGCCGTATTTCAGCGACGCCTTCAATTACAAAGTCGAGATAGAACTTCCTTCTTCTTGGAAGGTTTTTTCTTCAGGGGAGGTAGTTTTTCAAAAGAATAACAGCACCGTTTTGGAGACAGAGAGACCTATAAGGGATTTTGGTATGGTAATCTTCAAGGGGCTCAAGATTGCAGAGGATACTTGGAATAATAAAGTCCGCATAAGATTTTCTTACCCCAGGCAGTTTTCTGACAGGGATGCGAGGGAGATAATTTCTTACATAAAGTCTGCCTTTGATTTCTACAGCAAGAATTTTGGGCAGTACCCCTATTCTCACTTTGATGCCTCAAGTGTCAATTTGGGATACGCTGGCAATGAGAGTTCCTGTTTAATTATGTTAGACGAAAGGCTCATGGGTCTTCCTAGAGAATTGAGGAGATACAAAGAGATGCTCGTGGTCCATGAGACTGGGCATCAGTGGTTCTACAATTTGGTAGGAAACAATCAATTCAAGGAGGCTTTCTTAGACGAAGGTTTAAATAGTTTCAGCGTCTATCTTTATATGCAGGATAAGTATGGCCCAGATGCCCAGGTTCTTGAGTTACCCAGGTATTTAGATTTCTTCCTTCCAAATTTCACCTTTCTTAGGGCTTCCATAGAAAGGTATCTTTTTCTTCTTCGAAACGGCATGGACGGAAGGATACTCAGTCCCTTATCGAGTATGAGAGAGCCCCAGAGTGTTTTTGCCATAAACTATTCTAAGTCCCAAGATGTTCTCTATATGCTCTATTCTCTTTTGGGAAGGAAGGTTTTTCTGAAATCTTTGAATGAATACGTGAAAGAATTTATTTTCAAGAACGCTTCCGTAGAAGATTTAAGAATGATACTGGAAAAAGTTTCAGGCAAAGACCTTAAAGATTTTTTCAAAGGGTGGCTTGAGACTAAAAATTTTGTTGATTATTACCCCAAGAAAGTTTGCCGAGGGAAATTTCGCATAAAAAATAAAGGCAGGAATTTTGTCCCCTTCAAGGCAAAGGTAGATGATAAAGAGATTTTCGTAGGGAACCCCCAAGATCTGGGGGCAACCTTTGGCGTTAAACATTCTTTAATAATAGACCCCCGATTTAAGGTGGTTGAAAAAGATAAAGTTAACAACTGTTATCCCCGCAGAATAAAATATAGATGGGTGAATTTATATCTGCCTCTTTACGAAAGAGGTTTCTTCCAGGATCCCTACAGTTATAATTTTATATTCGGCCCTTACATAGATGGAGGTTTAGGGTATAAGATGATGTTTTCCTATCCTTACAGGTGGCATATATATGCATCCCATACTTATGATTTTTCTTCCCAGCAGAATTTTAAGACAGGTTTGGTAGTTAAGAACCTTTTTGATAAGCCTCTGGATGTGGGTGCAGAGTTTATGCGCAGGCTTGAAGATTCTGAAGAGGAAGGCAATCTTTCCTCTTGGCATATGTTTTTCAACTGGAGCCTTAACCCTTTGTCCTCAAGTGTATTCTGGCCCCAGGATAAAGTTGTATTTTATATTCTTCATAATAAGAGGCCAGATTTCCTTTCCCTGCAGGACATTCTGGCATTCAATCATTACTTCAGGGATGAAGAATCTATTTTCGGTGGGGTTGTTTTTCTAAACAGACTCCAACCCTATCCCTTTCCTGTCGAGGGTTTCTCTTTCTTCTTCAATGTAGAGACCGCTTTTTCAGGCTGGAGGTCTTCCAGAGACTATACCCGTCTTCTTTTGGGAGCGAGATTTAATCGCAGTATTTTAAAAAAGAAGATTGTTCTATCTTGGCGTTTTCAGGCAGGCCATTCTTTCCGTAAGATGTGGGCTTTTTCCTTGGGGGGGCCTGGTGGCATGAGAGGTTTTAGGTTAAAGAGTTTAAAGGGTTCGAAATTTATATTCTTCAGCCAGGATACATTTTTTGTGCTCTCTAAAGATATGCGTCTTCCTCTTCTGGGAAGATATCTTTATTTGGACGGCCTTTATCTGGATGTTTTCTTTGACGCTGCAAAATATGGATACGAGGACTTTTCGGGCCAATGTTCCTGCAAAGATGCAGGGTTAGGAATCGATTTAGAAATGAGTTTATTTTCCTTCGTGGAGAAATTCTTGTTGAGAGTAGAATGTAGCAGTCCTATAAATGGGGATAACCGTACCCCCCGTTTTAACATAAGAGTAAAGTTTCCTTTCTAATGCATTCAGGTTTTTTCTTTACCACCCTTAAAGGCATAGAAGATGTTTTGGTGAGAGAATTGGAGGATAAGTTTAGATTAAAGGCAAGAGTTATAGATGAAGGTATAGTAGGTACAGATGCAGGTTGGAATAAAGCCTTTCTTTTTAATTTCCTTTTGCGTAGTTGCCAGAGGGTTTTTCTCTTTTTGAAGCAGGCGACATTTTTTAGGCTTGAAGACCTGTATTTCCTCATATATCAGGTACCCTGGGAGGATTTTTTGTCTTCTAATATGAGTTTTGCCATAGAATGCCAAAGGAAAGGCCAGCATTCTTTTTCTTCTCAGGATGTGGAAAGGGTTTGCGGCCAGGCAGTCATAGATAGATTCAGAGCAAGGAAAAAGACGCCTCCCAAAGTTAATTTGGATGGGCCTCAAGTAAATATCTATATGAGGGTAAGAGAAAACAAAGTTTTGGTAGGGATAGACACCACAGGTCAAGCCCTTTCTCGCCGAGGCTACAAACATTATATACATCCTGCAGGGTTAAATCCTGTTTTGGGCTATGGTTTAGTAAAGATATCGGGATGGAGGAAGAATTTTTCTCTCTATGACCCTTTCTGCGGCGCAGGCACAATTCTTATAGAATCCTACCGAGAAGCGACATCTACACCTCATCTGGAGAGAGAAAAAAGTTTCTCTCTTTGGAGGCATAAATTCTTAGACCTTAAGATGTTTAGAGAGCAGGCTAAAGAATGCAAAGAAAAGATAAAGAGGGAAGAATTGATGCTATATGGCTCAGATATCTCTACCAAGCATATAGAGGGAGCACGCCTCAACCTTCAGAAGGCTAAGGTTAAAGCCACGGTTTTTTTAAAGGATGCCCTTGAAGCAGATTACAGATATGATTTCATTGTATCCAATCTTCCCTTTGGTATAAGGACAGGTAAGGGTTTTAAGACCAAAGACAGGCTGCGTAGTTTCAGGAGAAGGCTTTTGAGATACAAAAATTCTTTTAAGAATGCAACCTTCATTACCTCCCACCCGCAAATCTTCAAAGATTTTCCTTATAGAAGATATGTAGTCTATGGAAATTTACCTGTGTTTATTGTAAGTTTAGTCTTTGACAATCGTTAAGGTTCGTTATATATTCCATTCTATGGATAAAGAGCGTATCCTGAATTATCTCCTTGAGGCAAGCGGTAAGACTTATTACCAGATTTCTTCAGAGAATCCCTTTAAGGATTTAGGGTTTGATGGAGAGAAGCCACGTTTAGGATGGTTGAGAGATATTCCCTTTTCTTTCATAAGAGATAAATTAAATTCTGTTTTGAGTCTTATTGAAGGAAAAGAATATTTTTTATTTGTGGGTATGGGGGGGTCTATAAACGGCATAAAATCTTTAATAAAGATTGCAGGAAGAGAAGATACCATGAAGACCTTAGATAACCTTGACCCTTCCTATCTTAAAGATATTCTTAACAACATAGAGATTTCTAAGACAGCAGTGATACCCATAAGCAAATCCGGCACTACCCAGGAAACCCAGCTTTTGGCAGGGACTCTAAAATCGTTATTTGAAGATTATTCCCAGCATCTTCTTTGGCTTACAGACCCTGCCTCTTTTTCTAAATTGGATGCTTTAGGGTGGGATAAAGCCCTAAAAATCCCCATTC
>CAYNIO010000009.1:1098-19158 GCA_964397495.1 uncultured Planctomycetia bacterium | reverse complement strand
ATCTGGTTGCGGTAAGGTTGTTGATTATGATGATTTTTTAGATGAAGAGAGGGCGCTTGTAGAAAAAATAGAGAAGGCGCTTTCCCAAAGACATAACTTTAAAATTACGAGTCATAATCTCCAGTTTTATGGATTATGCGAGAATTGTCAGAGGAGGAGGTGATTAAAGATGCCAAGAGGAAGAAATTTCTGGGGACCGGGTTTTTGGAAGTGGGGATATTTTGGTTACGGTTATCCTTATGGCGGCTTTGGATACCCTTATTTTGGTTGGGGAAGAGGCAATCCCTATCCCTTTTGCAGATGGTTTCCTTGGCTTCCCCGATGGTGGTGGACAGGGATGTATGGGCCGATAAATCCATTTACCTACGGAGCCTCTGGATATGGTTGGAACCAGCCGCAAGCAAAATGATTCTAAAAGGAGGTGATTAGAATGCCTGGATACAGACATAGGTATATGTATTATATGACAGGATTGCCGGGTTGGATGAGGTTTGGCTATTCTCCAGGTTGGGGAACTTTGCCTCCTGGGGCTCAGTATTTGATGACAGGTACTTGGCCTACTTGGCAGGCTAACTGGGCTTGGCAAAATATGCCGCAGGGACCAGGGGGTCAAGTTTTACCTTTTGACCCTTACGGAGTTTCTCAGTTGACTAAAGAACAGGAACTCGATTTGTTAAGGCAGCAGGCAGATTCATTAAAGGGCCAACTTGAGCAGATTGAGAAGAGGATTCAGGAGTTAGAATCTTAATTTCTTAAAGTCCAGGGTGTGGAGTTTAAAAGGAGGAATGTTTTATGAAGGTATGCATTACTTCTCAGGGAGATAATGTAAATTCTCAGGTTGACCCCCGTTTTGGAAGGTGCGCTTATTTTATAATTTATGATACTGACACAGATTCTTGGGAAAGTCTGCCTAACCCCAATATAAATTCTCCTTCCGGTGCAGGGATATCGAGTGCCCAGTTTGTGGCAAACAAAGGTATAAAAGCAGTATTAACAGGAAATGTCGGGCCCAATTCCTTTGGAGTATTCCAGGCGGCAGGAGTGAGTGTTATTACGGGTTTGTCTGGTTTGACGGTAGAGGAGGCTTTGGAGAAATTCAAGAAAGGGGAGTTCAGATCTGCGTCCAATCCCAATGTTTCTGGCCATTCTGGAATGGGTCCTTCTTTCGGCCCTCAACCGCCGGGATTTATGCCCGGTTTTGGTATGGGACGAGGAGGAGGCTTTGGCAGAGGCAGATTTTTTGCCCAGCAGGGATTCTACCCTCAATCAGGGATGCCTGGGCAACTATCAAAAGAGCAGGAAATTCAGTTTTTGAAGCAGCAGATGAGTTTTTTAAAACAGCAGATGGATTTAATAAACAAGAGGATAGAAGAATTAGAGAAGGAGAGTGAAAAATGAGGGTGGTTGTAGCCAAGGACGGTAATTTTATAAGCAGCCACTTTGGAAGATGCCTTGAATATGAGATTGTAGATATAGAGGAGGGTGTAGTTAAACGCAGGCAGACAATTTCTAATCCTGGACATTCTCCAGGATTTCTGCCAGAGTATTTCTTTCGTATGGGGGCGAATGTTGTAATCTGTTCAGGTATGGGGCCCAGGGCCCAGGAATTATTTAGGGAGAGAAATATTAAAGTTGTGTTTGCTGAAGGCCAGGTCGATAAAGTAATAGAGGATTTTATAGGTGGAGTTCTTGAGGAAAGTCAAGATAAATGCGAGCATTAAAAGGAGGTGAAATATGCCTTTCGGAGATGGGACAGGACCAAGGGGCCAGGGCCCGGGGACAGGTAGAGGTTTGGGCAGGGGTTCAGGTAGAGGAAGGTTTGCAGGAAACCGGCCCGGCGCAGGCCCTGGAGGTTATTGCGTTTGCCCTTCCTGCGGCTTGAGGGTTGAGCATAAGGCAGGCGTCCCTTGCGTGTCTGTAGAGTGTCCTAAATGCGGGACAAAGATGATTAGAGAATAAAGCTGGCCAGGACATCTAAGATCAATAAATAAAATCAGTTTTTATGATTATTTCGATTGCTTCAGGAAAGGGCGGCACAGGCAAAACTACAGTTGCAGTCAATCTGGCTATATCTTTGGGAGACAATGTCCAGTTTCTTGATTGCGATGTGGAGGAGCCAAATTCCCATATTTTTCTCAAGCCCCACATTACAGAGCAAAAGAAGGTATATGTTCCTGTTCCCCGCGTCGATAAATCAAAATGCAATTATTGCGGAAGATGTGCTGAAGTTTGCGCCTATCATGCCATAGCAGTTCTCTCACCCCAAGACGGCAAGGAAGGCGATGTTTTAGTCTTTCCGCAGTTATGCCACAGTTGTGGTGCCTGTAGCGCCCTTTGCCCCCAGGGAGCAATAGAAGAGGTGGACAAGGAGATAGGGATAATAGAGAGAGGTAGTTGTGAGGGTATAGAGTTTATCCATGGCAAGTTCAATATTGGCGAAGCAGTATCTCCGCCTCTTATTAGGAGGGTAAAAGAATATATAAACCCTGAAAAGACTGTGATTGTTGATGTTCCTCCGGGGACATCCTGTCCTGTGGTTGTTTCGAGCAGGGGCAGTGACTATTGCATATTGGTAACTGAACCCACACCCTTCGGTTTGAATGACCTTGTTTTAGCAGTAGAAGTTATGAGGAAGTTAAAGATTCCTTTTGGTGTAGTAATCAACCGTGCAGGTTTAGGTGACGATAAAATCGAAGGGTATTGCCAGAAGGAAAATATACCTATATTGATGAAGATACCTTTTAAAAAAGAGATAGCCATTGCTTATTCCAAAGGAGAGCCTATAGTTAGAGTATTTCCTGAATATAAAGAGCGTTTTTTGGGGCTTTTTAATAAGATAAAAGAATTAAGCACTACTTAACAAAGGGGAGTTTTTATGGAAAGAGGAGCAGATATCGTTATTGTTGGCGCAGGTCCTGCAGGTGTGGTTTGTGCCTTAACGGCCAGAAGGTATTATCCCAATAAAAGAATACTGGTAATAAAAAACGTATCCAGGGGTTGCGTGCCTTGCGGTATTCCTTATATGTTTTCCAGTTTAAAAGACCCTCAAGACAATGCTATGTCTATGGAGGGCTTGATAAAAAACAATGTTGAGGTGAAAGTCGATGAGGTAATAAAGATCAATCGGGATAATAAAAGTATAGAGACGAAGAGTGGATTTGAATATCCTTATGAGAAGTTGGTCCTGGCGATTGGCTCATTGCCGGTAGTGCCTAAGATTGCAGGCATTGACAGGGAAGGGGTATACTCTATTTATAAGGATATAGATTATCTCAAAACCTGCATTGAGGCGGTTAAGAAATCAAAGAATGTTTTGATTATTGGAGGTGGGTTTATAGGAGTAGAATTTGCAGATGAACTTTCAAAGATAGGGGGGCTCAATGTATACTTAGTAGAGGTTCTGCCACGCCTTTTAGCCAACTCTTTTGACGAGGAATTTTCTTCGCTGGTTGAGGAAAAACTTAAGAACGAGGGTGTTAATCTCTTACTCAATACGAAAGTTGTAGAGATTTTAGGCGGGGATAAAGTTGAGAAGGTCCGTTTTGAAGATGGCAGGGAATTAGAGGTGGATAGCGTCATCTTAGGAATAGGGGCAATCCCCAACACTAAGCTCGCTGTCCAGGCAGGTCTGGATTTGGGTAGAGGAAGGGGGATATGGGTAGATGAGTACATGAGGACATCTGACCCAGATATATTTGCGGTAGGGGATTGTGCAGGCAAGAGGGATTTTTACACGAGAAGGGATACTGTAGTTATGCTCGCTTCGACTGCTACTGCTGAGGCGAGAATAGCTGGAGCCAACCTTTATGAACTGAAGGTAGTGCGCGAGAATAAGGGGACAATAGCTATTTATTCTACCTATGTCGATGGTTTAGTTTTAGGCTCAGCAGGCCTTACGGAAACGAGTGCCAAAAGGGAAAGGTTTGATGTTTTTGTGGGCAATAGCGAGGGGGTTGACAAGCATCCCAAAAACTTGCCCGGCGCAAACAAGATAAGGGTTAAACTTATTTTTTCCAAGTATTCAGGGATACTTATGGGCGGTCAGGTTGCTGGAGGAATAGCAGCTGGAGAGGTGATTAACATAATCGGCATGGCTATCCAGCAGAGAGTTTCCTTGACGGAGTTGGAGACATTGCAGATGGCAACCCATCCTTATTTGACGAGTGCGCCTACTATGTATCCTCTCGTCCAGGCAGCGATGGATGCGGCAGGCAGTATGAGGTAGCATGAAGCAGGTGGTGATAATTAGCGGGAAAGGCGGGACAGGGAAGACTGTGCTCACTGCGGCATTCGCTTCTTTAGCAAAAAATGCTGTTTTTGCCGATTGTGATGTGGATGCTGCGGATTTACACCTGTTATTGCACCCGAGGATATTGGAACGCCAGGAGTTTATAGGCAGCCAGACAGCAGTGATTGATAAGAAACTCTGTAAGGGATGCAAGAAGTGTATTTATGCTTGCAGGTTTGGTGCTATAGGTGAAGATTTAGTGGTTGACCCTATTGCCTGCGAGGGGTGTGGATTTTGCAAGTTTGTATGTCCCTATGGGGCTATAAGGATGGAAGAAAATACTACCGGAGAGTGGTTTGTTTCTGAGACGAGGTTTGGGCCTTTGTTCCATGCGAAACTCGGAGTGGCGGAGGAGAACTCAGGGGACCTTGTTTCTTTAGTGAAAAAAAAGGCAAAGGAGCGGGCGAAGGAAGAAGGCTATGATTGGGTCATTATCGATGGCGCCCCGGGCATTGGTTGTCCTGTGATTGCTTCCTTGGCCGATGTCGATTTCGCTTTAGTGGTTGCTGAACCTACATTGTCCGGTCTACATGATGCAGCGAGGGTTATAGGCGTGGCAAAGCATTTTGGAGTTTTTGCAAAACTTGTAATTAACAAGTATGATTTGAATCTTGAAATGTCCAGAAAGATAGAAGAATACTGCAGGCAGAGCAAAGTTCCCTTAATCGGAAAAATTAGATTTGATAAAACTGTGGTAGAGGCTATGATGGAGGGCCAGACTATAATAGAATATTGTAAAGATACTGTTGTAAAAAAAGAAATCGTCAACGTCTGGCGAGAATTGAGCGCAGTTTACGAAGATGGTTGATGAGAGTTTTTAAGGGAGGCGGGAAATGCGGATAAAGGTTCTCTTTGACAAAAATGCGTTAGACAAAAATCTTCATACCGGCTGGGGCGTTTCTTTCTTGGTTGATACAAGAGTGCTGTTTGATACAGGAGAGAAGGGTCCTTGGCTTATAAAGAATATGCGCTACTTAGGGGTTGATATAAATAAAATTGAGGCAGTAGTAATTTCTCATGACCACTGGGACCATACAGGAGGTTTGTGGGATGTATTGAAAGAGAAGAGAGGCCTCAAAGTATACGCTTGCCCTGATTTTAGCAGGGGATTTAAAGAGAAGGCAAAAGGAATGCAGGCAGATTTGATTGAGGTCGATAAATTTACTCAAGTTTCAGAGGGCATATTTATCACGGGCCAAATCCCTGGTACTTATCATAATGAATACATTCCAGAACAGGCGATGGTCCTTAAAACCGAGAATGGCCTTACAGTAATTACAGGTTGTTCTCACCCCGGGATTTTGAAGATACTGGAGAAAGTGAAAGCAAGGTTTCCCCAAGATATTATTTATCTTGTGGCGGGAGGATTCCATCTTATGGAGTCAGATAGGAGGTTTATAGAAATAGTAGTCGAGGGTTTTAAAAAAATGAAGGTGCTGAAAGCGGCTCCTACCCACTGCAGTGGCCCTGAGGCAGAAAGTATGTTTAAGAAGGAATACGGAGAGAAATTTATCTCTATTTTAGTGGGAGAGGATATAAAAGTGTAGTTTTTATTAAATGTAGATGGCCGGAAATAATACCTGCAGGGAAAAATTTATCCCAAAAAACTTTATAAGAGGGGGGCAGAAAAAAGGTTTGCTTTTTGTTTAGGGCAGGTTCGATATTAAGATAGCTACCCTTTTTTGGGTTTAAAGGCGGCGCTTTCCTATGAAATTAGTTGTAAAATAATTTTCAAGAGGGAAGAGTATGGGCAATATTTTTGACGAGCATTACCGAAGGTATGATTCCTGGTATGAAAAGAACAAATTTGCCTACCTTTCAGAGATAGAGGCTATAAAAAAAATAGTGCCCACCGCAGGCAGGGGTTTGGAGATAGGGGTAGGCACAGGAAGGTTTGCTTCTGCGTTGGGAATTAAATATGGAGTCGACCCTTCTTTGAATATGCTGAGGGTTGCCAGAGAGCGGGGGCTTGAGGTAGTTTCAGGCTGTGGGGAGAAAATTCCTTTCCTGAGTTCTTCTTTTGATTATGTCGCTATAATCATAAGTTTTTGTTTTCTGAAGGACCCCTGCGGGGCTTTGAAGGAGGCATATAGGGTTTTAAAGAAAGGCGGCATGGTTATTGTAGGTATTGTAGATAAGGATAGTTTCTTGGGCAGATTTTACCAGAAGAAGGACAGCATATTTTATAAATACGCCACGTTCTTTGGAGCAAGAGAAGTTAGAAAGATGCTGGAGGAGGCAGGTTTTTCGAAGGCGTGTTTTTATCAGACTTTGTTTAAACTTCCTCAATACATAAATTCTATAGAGAGTCCCCTAAGGGGTTATGGCAAGGGGGGGTTTGTGGTAATAAGTGCGCAAAAGTAAAGCTCCACCGCCTTGCAGCGGTGGTATCTTTAATTTTGGGATTTCGCTCGTTAGAATCTGCACTATACCCATTATCAAGTGAAATTTTTGGTTTCTCTTTCCTATTTTAAAAAGAACCGATAAGAGTCAAGACAATTCTTCCCTAGTTGGCGGCTATGTATTGACACCCAGGTTCAAAGGTGTTATAGTTTCCTTTCAAAGAAAGGAGCAGAGATGGCTGAGGTTAAAATTAGGAAAAATGAACCTTTCGAGAAAGCTTTACGTAGGTTTCGCCGGCTTGTGCGCCAAGAGGGGACACTGGAGGAGGCTAAAAGGCACGAACATTACGAGAAGCCAAGCGAAAGAAAGAAGAGGAAAAGAAAAAGATAGATGTTGAGGAAGCCAGCAGTAGCAGGCAAATTTTACCCCCAAGACAAAGACAAACTTCTTAAAACCGTCCAGGGGTTATGTTCTTTATCTGAAAGCAGACACAGGGCTGTGGGGTGCATATTGCCCCATGCTGGCTATATGTTTTCAGGTCTTACCGCTGGCAAGACCATATCTCAGGTAGAAGTCAAGGACAGAATTTTACTTTTGGGGCCCAACCATACAGGAGAGGGTTATCCTTTTAGCCTCTATCCTAAAGGCGCATGGTCTACTCCTTTAGGAGAGGTGGAGATTGACGAAGAATTATCCAGCCTTATCCTGCAGGAGGTTCCCCATATCAAGGAGGATTATTCTGCGCATCTCTATGAACATTCCTTAGAGGTAGAGTTGCCATTTTTGCAGTATTTCAATCCTCATATAAAGATAGCCCCTGTCTGTTTGGGGGGAGGGGATTTAGACGATTGGAAAGAGATAGGCAGAGGCATTGCTAAAGTGATTAAAAAAAATTCTATAGATGTTTTAGTTGTTGCCAGTTCAGATATGACCCATTACGAGGATGACAACTCTGCGCGGAAGAAAGACAGTTTGGCTATAGAGGCGATACTTAAACTCGATGAGGACCTTTTAGTCTCAACTATTAAGAAATACCGTATAAGTATGTGCGGATATATTCCTGTAAGCGTAATGTTGACTCTATGTAAATCTTTAGGGGCAGAGAAGGCAGTCCTCGCTCATTACAGCACTTCAGCAGATGCCCTGGGCGATACTTCCAGTGTTGTAGGCTATGCGGGAATAATAGTTTTATAGATGTCTATGGGCAAGGAATATCCCCAGCCAGATTTCAGGATATTTGTAAGTTCCCTGAGTTTGCAGGCTATGATTGCCTTGGGGATGGTAGAATCCCCCATTTCAGGCAAAAAGGAGAAAGACCCTAAACAGGCACGGTTTCTTATAGACACTTTAGATATGATAAAAGACAAGACTCAAGGAAACCTAACCATGGAGGAGAAGCACTATTTAGAGGAGGCTTTAACGAGTTTAAAATTAAACTATGCTAAATTAGTGAAGGAGGGAGGGGTATGATAGACGAGGAACTTCTAAAAATATTGGCCTGTCCTTTGTGCAAGGCGGATGTGAAGCTGGAGAATGATAGGATTGTGTGCACTAAATGCGGCAGGCGCTATCCTATAAAGGATGGAATTCCTATAATGCTTGTGGATGAAGCAGAGTTGCCTCATGAGGAAAAAGAGTAAGATACTTGTAATACACGGGCCAAATCTCAACCTTTTAGGGCAGAGAGATAAAGATTTCTATGGGGAGTTAACCTTGGAGAACATAAATAAACTCCTGATGGATAAAGTTAAAGACAGGGCACAGATAGAATTCTTTCAATCCAACCATGAGGGAGAACTTATCGATAATATTCAGAACACAGAAGCAGATTTTATCATCATAAATCCCGGCGGCCTTACCCACACGAGCGTTTCCTTGAGGGATTCCCTGGAGGCTAAAAGGATACCCTTTATAGAAGTCCACCTCTCCAACATATATTCGCGCGAGCCTTTCCGTAGAAAAAGTCTTTTGAGCGATGTGGCTCTAGGAGTAGTTTGCGGTTTCCGGGAATATTCTTATCTTTTTGCTTTGGAATACGCCTTGAGATTCTTAAGTGAGAAGGATAAAAACCCTTCTTAAGAATTTATCCTCTAAGAGAATAGATGCCTGCCTTTTTTCTAAGGCGGAAAATATCTACTATTTAAGTGGTCTGCAATTCGAGGGTTATCTTCTAATTTCTCCTAAGGAGACAGTCGTTATATCGGACAGACGTTATAAAGAGGATTTACAATCCCGCGGGAAGGATTTTCGTTTTGTATGGTGCAACAATTATTTTGGAGCATTAAAAAAAGAATTGAAGCGGTTGAAGGTTAGAAGATTAGGGTTTGAGGATAGACACCTTTCGTTTAGGGAATACCAGATTTTTAAAGGTTTTGTTGGGGAGCTTGAAGGCGTGCAGGATTCAGTTGAAGATATGCGCTCAGTTAAAACTGAGTCTGAGATAAAATCTATCAAGAAGTCTTTAAAGATTGCCTCTGAGGCTTTTTCTTTTTTTGAGGAGATTCTTTCTGTGGGGCGTTCGGAGAAAAATTTAGAGGCGGAGTTAATAAGATTCAGTATTTTTAAGGGGGCCGAGGGCCCCTCGTTTCCTCCTATTATTCTTTCAGGTGTGCGTACCAGTTTGGTTCATGGGAGGCCGAGCAGGCGCAATATTTTATGGAATGAGCCTGTGCTGTTAGATTTTGGGGTAAAGTATAAGGGTTATTGTTCTGACTTGACAAGGATTTTCTGGTTGGGTAGAATACCTCGGTATTTTAAAGATATATTTAAACTCCTTCTGGATGCTCAAGATATAGCCTTTAGAACTATCCGCGCAGGGATAGTGTGTTCTCACGTAGAAAAGCGGGTAAGAAATTTTTTAAAAAGGCACGGGAAGGAAAGGTTTTTCTATCACTGCCTAGGACATGGGGTAGGCTTGGAAGTGCATGAGGAGCCATATTTGTCTCTTAATTCCCAGAAAATCCTTAAAGAGGGGATGGTTTTAACTGTGGAACCAGGTCTCTATTTTGAGGGCAAATTTGGTATAAGAATAGAAGATATGGTGGTGGTGAGGAGGAATAAAGCAGAGGTTTTAAGTGACTATATCCATAAATCAATTTAAATCCGGTCTTACCATCATTGTTGGGGGAGAAGTTTATTCCATTGTAGATTATGAACATGTCAAGCCAGGCAAAGGTTCTGCCTTTTGCAGGACGCGCCTTAGGAATTTAAAGACAGGGCAGGTTTTAGAAAGGACTTTTAGAGATGGAGAAAAGATAGAGGAGGCATATGTAGAGGAGAAAAAACTCCAGTTCCTCTATCGCACGCCAGAAGAGTTGCACTTTATGGATTTAGAGGACTACAATCAGTTTTCTCTTCCTGTGCAAGACTTAAGAGGCAAGGACCAATTTCTTAAAGAAGGCTTAGAGATTAAAGGATTATTCTACTCGCAACAACTTCTGGGGGTGGAACTTCCCACATTTGTGGAGTTGAAAGTTCAGCATACTGAGCCTGGTTTTAAAGGGGATACGGTAAAATCTGGATACAAATCCGCGGCCTTAGAGACAGGAGCGGTAATCCAGGTCCCTTTATTTATAGAGATTGGGGATACTATAAAAATTGATACGCGTAATGGGCAATATGTTGAGAGGGTTTAGGAGGTAGGGTATGGAGATAGATACCAAAATAATAAAGGAATTGATAGCCCTTATGGAGGAGCATAATCTTTCAGAGATTGAGATAGAGAAAGAGGGCATAAAGGTTAAACTTAAAAAGGGCGGTCAGGAGATAAAGGTTGTGGAGTCAGTGCCTTTGGGCGGAGTTTCCTTCCAGAAAGAAAGGACTTCTGAGGTTGGAGAGGAAAAGAATGCCATTCAGGTAACCTCTCCTATGGTGGGAACGTTCTACAGGGCGCCTTCTCCAGGGGCCCAACCCTATGTAGAGGTAGGTCAGATAGTCAATCCTGGAGATGTGCTATGCATTATCGAGGCTATGAAATTGATGAACGAAATAAAATCCGAAGTTAAAGGCAAGATTTTAGAGATTTTGGTAGATAACGGTCAGCCTGTAGAATTTGGCCAGCCTTTATTTCTTGTGGAGCCAATCTCTTAGTATGTTTTCTAAGATATTGATCGCTAATAGGGGGGAGATTGCTTTAAGAATCATAAGAGCCTGCAAAGAGTTGGGCATAAAAACCGTTGCAGTTTATTCTGAGCCTGACAGAGATTCTTTGCATGTAGAGTTCGCTGATGAAGCCATATGCATAGGGCCAGGTTCTCCTCAGGAAAGCTATTTAGATATTCCGCGTATAATCTCTGCAGCAGAGGTAAGCGATGTAGATGCTATACATCCCGGATATGGATTTTTGGCAGAGAATCCCCACTTCGCTGAAATATGCGAATCTTGCGGCATAACTTTTATAGGGCCTAAACCTGAAAATATAAGGTTAATGGGGGATAAGATTGAGGCCCGTAGGTTAGCCAAGAAAATTGGCGTTCCCATTGTCCCGGGAAGCTTAGAGCCCGTAAATTCTAAGGAAGAGGCGTTGAGGACTGCTGGGAAGATGGGTTATCCCTTAATCATTAAGGCTGCCTCTGGAGGCGGAGGAAGGGGCATGCGTATATGCCACAGTGATGTGAGGTTGATAAGCGCTTTTATTACCGCCCAGAGCGAGGCAGAGAGTGCCTTTGGTAATTCGCAACTGTATATAGAAAAATTTATAGCAAACCCCCGGCATATAGAAGTTCAGATTATATCTGATAATTATGGCAGGGTTATTTCCTTGGGAGAAAGAGAATGTTCCATTCAAAGGAGGCACCAGAAATTATTGGAGGAAAGCCCTTCGCCTGCAGTAGACCCCAAGTTGAGAAAAAAACTGGGAGAATGGGCAGTAAAACTTGCCAAGGCTGCCAACTATCAGAATGTGGGCACAGTGGAATTTCTTATGGATAGGGAAAGAAACTTCTACTTCATAGAGATGAATACCCGTATTCAGGTGGAGCACCCTGTAACTGAAGAGATTACAGGTTTAGACCTGGTAAAGTACCAGATACTTTTAGCAGCAGGAGAGCGCTTAAATCTTAGGCAGGAGGATATAACATTTAGGGGCCATTCTCTGGAATGCCGCATAAATTGCGAGGACCCTCAAAATAATTTTCTCCCCACTCCTGGAAGGATAGATTCTTTAATTCTTCCTGGAGGAAGAGGCGTAAGGGTCGATACAGCTGTCTATCAGGGGTGGATGGTCCCTCCTTATTACGATTCTTTATTGGCTAAACTTATAGTTAAAGGTTCTACCAGGGATGAATGCATACAGATAATGCGAAGAGCCCTTGAAGAATTTGTGGTCCATCCGCTAAAAACTACTGTGGAACTGCATAGGACAATCCTTAATGATAGGGATTTTATCAAAGGTGAATACAATACATCTTTTCTTGAGAGGTTTTATAAGGAGGGAACAGAAGAATGATGAAAGAACTGAGCACTGCCTTGGGCAATATCCGCATCCACAAAGATGTGGTGCGCAGTATCGTTTTTCAAGTTCTTAAAGATTTTGAAGGCATAAAAAGGTTGCATTATTCCTTGGGCGACCGAATCCTAAAAATATTTAAACCATCAGGGATTTTCCCTGTTAAGGTGCGCCTGGACAAGGATAGTATTCGCATAAGAGTTCCTGTGGTGGTAAGCCTCAACCAGGATCTTGCAGAGTTAGCAGTATCTTTTCAGGAAAAGGTAGGCAATGTTCTTAAAGAGCATTTTGAGTCAGCATCTTTTCAGGTAGATATAGATATAAGAGGAGTAGAAAAAGAAGGAGGTAGATGATGTTGGTTTTAGCGGTAATGATTTTTACGGTGTTGTTTGGCCTGCTGAGCGGAGTTTTTATGGGTTATTCCTTGGGGTATGTAAATCTGGAAGACATTATTTTTTATCTTAGGATTGCCGGCCAAAGCAGTTATTCTAAGACCATATTGTTTTTAGTATCTGTCCTTGTATTTTTACTGTGGATTTACTTTTTAGAGAGACTTTTGTTCAAGAAACAGAAGGAGAAGACCATTGCTTTTGATACTCCTGGGGGGAGGGTTATGGTTTCCCTTTCGGCGGTGGAGGATTTCCTTAAAAAGACATGCGAGGGTATGCCCGAGATAAGGGAGATGAAACCCCAGATTATTGCTTCTCACAAGGGAATAAGCGTATCTTTGAGGCTGGTTTTAAACCCCTTGCAGGATCTTCCTCAATTTAGCCTAAACCTGCAAAATCTAATCAAGGAAAAACTTTCTTCCCTCTTGGGGCTGGAAGAGGAGGTCAATGTTAGGATTTTAGTGACAAAAATTGTCCACCCTCAGGAGAGGAAAAGAAAGGAAAGAACAGAGAGGACAAGAGAGCCTAAAGATTCAGGTCCAGATTCAGATATACCTTACAGGAACTATTAGGAGGAACTATTAGGAGGTGAGAAAATGAAAGTAGGGATCCTTACGGGGGGAGGAGACTGCCCAGGTCTTAATGCAGTCATAAGGGCTATTGTGAGAAAGAGTCATTTAGAAGGTATAGAGAATATTGGCATAAAGTATGGTTGGAAAGGGTTGTTGGAGGCAGATTATGAGACTGTGGATTTAAGGACGGTTTCAGGGATTCTTCCCAAAGGAGGGACTATCTTAGGAACATCGCGCACCAATCCTTACAAACAGGAGAATGGCCCTCAATGCATAAAAGAAAATTGGGAAAAGATAGGCCTGGATGCTTTGGTAGCAATTGGAGGGGAGGATACCTTGGGGGTTGCTACCCGTCTCTATAAGGAGGAGGGTTTAAATATTGTAGGCGTCCCCAAGACCATAGACAATGACCTTTCGTCTACTGATTATACTTTTGGTTTTGATACTGCTGTAAATATTGTAATGGAATGCATAGACCGTTTGCATACTACAGCCGAATCCCACAACCGTATTATGGTAGTAGAGGTTATGGGCAGGCACGCTGGATGGATTGCCTGTTTGGGGGGTATGGCTGGAGGGGCGGATGTTATTCTCGTCCCTGAGATTCCCATAGACATAGAGGAAGTATGCACGATGATATCTCGCAGGCACGAAAGAGGAAAGACCTTCAGTATTGTAGTAGTAGCAGAAGGGGCAAAATTTAAAGAAATTCCTAAAGAGATGACCATAGAAGAAAGGGTTGACGAGTTTGGCCATATAAGGTTGGGGGGAGTAGGTAAAGTTTTGGCAGATCTTATCGAGAAAAAAACCGGGTTTGAAACTAGATACACAGTGTTGGGGCACATCCAGAGGGGAGGTAGCCCCTCAGCTTTTGACAGAATCTTGGGGACACGCTTTGGAGTCAAAGCTGTAGAATTGATTTTAAACGAGAAATTTGGCTATATGGCAAGCCTGAAAGGTAATAAAGTGGTAGAGGTTCCCTTGGAAGAGGCTACCAAAGAATTAAAAACCTTGGATATGGGGTTTTACGAAATAGCAAAGATATTTTCAGGGTAATTAGATGATAAAGCAAAGGATAGAGGAGTCTTTAAAGGTAAAGAATAGGGTACTTAAGGACAAGAGCCTGATTAGAAATGTATTGCATTTGTCTCAAAGAATAACTGCTTCTTTGAAAAATGGGGGGAAGGTTATATTCTTTGGCAATGGGGGCAGCGCTTCCCAGGCTCAACATTTTGCCTGTGAATTTGTAGTAAGGTTTAAACGTGAACGTATCCCCCTGCCAGCAATATCGTTGGCAGACAATATTTCTATACTTACCGCTGCTTCAAATGATTATAGTTTCAGAGAGGTGTTTCGCCGGCAGATTCTATCCTTAGGAAAGAAGGAAGACGTAGCCATAGGGTTGTCTACAAGCGGCAATTCTCCTAATGTTATCCTTGCGCTAAAGCAAGCGAGAAAAATGGGTATATTTACTGCTGGTTTTACAGGAAGTAGCGGAGGCAAAGTGAAGAAATGTGTTGATTTACTCATAAACATTCCCTCCCGAGATACTGCCCGCATTCAGGAAGCCCATCTGCTTATAGGGCATATAATATGTGAATTGGTAGAGAAAAACCTTTAGAATAATGGGTAGAGTTCTAGAGCTGGATACCCTATTGAAGAAGGTGCGTAAACTCAAAGAAGATAACAAGGTCATAGTTTTTACCAATGGGTGTTTCGATATTCTGCATAGGGGGCATATACACCTTCTTAAGGAAGCAAAAAAGTTGGGAGATGTTTTAGTCGTGGGGTTGAATTCTGATAAGTCGGTTAAGAAGATAAAAGGCCCCTTAAGACCCTTAAAGGATCAGCGTACAAGAAGTTTAATACTAAGCAGCCTTTGTTTTGTGGATTATGTGGTCATATTCGATGAGCCTACACCTTATAATCTAATTAAGAAAATTAAGCCTTCTGTTTTGGTAAAGGGTGGCGATTGGAGAACGCAGGATATAGTGGGAAGCGATATAGTGCGTTCTTATTCAGGCAAAATAGTGAGGGTAAAATACCTTAAGGGGCATTCTACGACTTCTCTTGTAAACAAAATTAAAAATGCGTAAGATAAACAGAATAGTAGATGCTAATATAAATAGGCTCAAAGAGGGCTTAAGGACTGCCGAGGATATTCTGAGGTTTTATTTTGATAGGCCCTCCCTTTGGAAAGCATTGAGGGATTTGAGGCATAAAGCTTCTCTTTTAAGCATTCAGGTTTGGGGTAGAGGCGAATTACTGAAGGCAAGAGACACAAAGAAAGACAAGGGGAAAATAATACCTGAAGGCGCACGCAGAGACCTAAAAGATATACTTTATACTGCTTTTCAACGCTCCAAAGAGTCTTTAAGGGTTTTAGAGGAACTTTCCAAACTTACTGATATTAAGAAAAGCGCAATTTTCAAGAAATTGCGTTTCAAACTATACTCTTTAGAAAAAAAAGTTATTTTAGATATCGACAAATGATTTCCAGAAAGCCTTACAGTATATATATTATTCTGGACACACAGTTTTTTTCTTCTTTCTCCAAGATATCAGATCTGGCTAGAATCTGCAGGGAAGAAAATGTAGATTTTGTGCAATTCAGAGACAAAGAAAGCCCCCTCCAGGATTTTCTAAGGATTGCTGAAAGGTTGCACAGAATATTCAAGAATTCTTCTACAAAATTAATAATAAATGACCGCTTAGACGTGTCTTTAAGTTTAGGGTGTGGTTTGCATCTGGGCAGAGACGATTTTCCTTTAGAGAGGGTTGTTTCCGTATTTCCCAGAGGATTGGCTTTGGGTTTTACTGTCCACAATCAAGATGAATTATCATATGCTAACAGGTTTAACCTGGACTATGTAAGTTTTGGTCCGGTATTTCGCTCTTTTTCCAAACCTCAACTCAAGCCTCAAGGTATAGAAAGATTAGTAAGACTGCGCAAAAAATCTATCCACAGAGTATTTGCCATAGGGGGGATAAATTTAGATAATATTGTTCTCTTAAAGGAGAAGGGCATTAAGGATGTAGTAATATCTTCTGGGTTTTGCCTCAGCCCTCAGCCACAGGAATTTTTAAGAAAGGTAAAGAGGGCCCTAAGATGACCAGGAGAGCAATTATAGACGAACTCAAAGACGGACATACACCCTCTGTTTTAAAGAAGATTTCTAAGGTTGAGGGGGTTTCACTCGATTACCTTGCAAAAGGTATCGTTGAAGGAAAGATAGTATTTCTTAAAAACAGAAAAAGGAACATTGAACGCCCCTGTTGCATAGGGAAAGGCCTTTATCCCAAGGTAAATGTTAATATCGGCACCTCCACCGACGAAGAAGATTTAAAGGACGAATTGCAGAAGTTGAGGACTGCTCTGGAGTATGGTACAGATACAATTATGGACTTGAGTGTAGGCGGGGGTTTAAAAAGGACGAGGAAGAGCATATTGGAGAGATGTCCCGTCCCTTTAGGTACAGTCCCTATATATGAGGCAGCAGTTTTTGCTCAGCAGAGATACGCAGATATATCCAAGATGAAGGAAGACGAAATATTCGATATTTTAGAAGTACAGGCTAAAGAGGGAGTGGATTTTTTTACCATTCATGCTTGTATAACAAGAAAAACCTTAGACATCCTTGAGGGGAGCAAAAGAATTATGCCTATTGTTAGCAGAGGAGGAGCGATCTTAGCCAAATGGATAAAGGACAACGATAAAGAAAATCCCTTTTACCATAAATTCGAATGGGTTATTGATATTTGTAAAAAATACGATGTTACTATAAGTTTGGGCGATTCCTTAAGACCCGGATGCCTTATGGATGCTACAGACCCTGCTCAGATTGCAGAATTGTTAGTTGCTTCTGAGTTGGTAAGTAGATGCCGAAAGGCAGGAGTGCAGGTGATGGTAGAAGGTCCTGGTCATGTGCCCTTGCACCAGATAGAGGCAAATGTAGTTCTGGAAAAAAGACTTTGCGATGAGGCTCCTTTTTATATACTGGGCCCGTTAGTCTTAGATATAGGTGCTGGTTATGACCATATAGGTTCAGCCATAGGGGGGGCTTTAGCCTTATGGAAAGGGGCAGATTTCTTTTGTGTAGTTACTCCGGCTGAACACCTCAGGCATCCTACGGTTGAAGATATAAGACAGGGGTTGATAGCTGCTAAAATCTGTGCTCATGCCGCCCATATTGCCCGTAGCCACCGCATTCCTGAACAAGATATTCTTATTTCAGAAGCCCGTGCCAGCCGTGATTGGGAGAGACAGAAGGAATTTTCTTTAGATAAAAAAAGATTTTCTCAATTTAGGAGTTCATCTTTACCTCAAGATTTGGATGTATGTACAATGTGTGGCAGGTATTGTTCTTTGAAAATAATGGAGGATTGCCCACAGTTCAGGAAAAAGGCAAAACGCAGGCATTCAATTTAGCCAATATTTGTAGGGGCTGCCTTTGAGTTGAGTAAAGCAGGAGTAGTTCAGTGGTAGCCAATGGTTAAAAACGAAGTTTTTATCTTAAAGCCATTGCCTACGTTTGCAAGGATATAAGTCGTGCGTGGGGTGTAAGATTTGACTTTGGGTTGAGTAAAGCGGGAGTAGTTCAATGGTAGCCAATGGTTAAAAACGAAGTTTTTATCTTAAAGCCATTGCCTACGTTTGCAAGGATATAAGTCGTGCGTGGGGTGTAAGATTTGACTTTGGGTTGAGTAAAGCGGGAGTAGTTCAATGGTAGAACACGGGCTTCCCAAGCCTGTAACGGGGGTTCGATTCCCCTCTCCCGCTTAAACAACACTTAACAACAAGACCTTAAACCTAAGCATAAACATATTATATAAACTGCCTTGTTTATTTTTCAGGGTGACAGCAAGCGGTGTTTTCTTCTTTGAATCCGCTTCAGGCGAAGCGTCATAGGGAAAGATTCCCTATGAAGCCTGCTTGCGATAAATGCGTAGCATTTGCAGGCTTAGGAGGGTTCGATTCCCCTCTCCCGCTTAAACAACACTTAACAACAAGACCTTAAACCT
>CAYNIO010000009.1:0-998 GCA_964397495.1 uncultured Planctomycetia bacterium | reverse complement strand
ATGAAGCCTGCTTGCGATAAATGCGTAGCATTTGCAGGCTTAGGAGGGTTCGATTATTCTTGGCCGCTTAAACAACACTTAATAACAAGACCTTAAACCTAAGCATAAACATATTATATAAACTGCCTTGTTTATTCTTGGGGGTCGCAGCAAGAGAGTCATAGCAAGTAGTGTTTTTCTTTGAATAGTTTTATTTTATCTGGCCAGAGTTATTTGACAGATAGTTCTTTTTCTGTTATTCTTTTAAAAAGATTTTATATATAAAAATTTAGAAAATAATAGATGAGTTTTTATATATATTTGTTAATTTCTTTTGTAGTGGCTGGCTGTGCAACCAGTATTCCTTCAAAAAACACTTCCCAGATTTCCACAGTTTCATGTCCACCAATAAAAGGAATAAAATATAGTTCTTCCAGATTCATCTGGCCCCTTAAGGGAAAAGTAATATCTAAATTTGGCGATTCACGCAACCACAATATAAATAAAGGGATAGACATAAAGTCGTCTTTTAAAAAAAAGGTGAGGGCTTCATCTTCAGGAAAGGTAGTCTTCTGTGGCACCGTCAGAGGTTATGGTTTGACTATTATTATTGAGCATCCTCAAGGGTATTATACCCTCTACAGCAATAACTTTCAGTCTTTGGTGAAAACTTACGAATATGTGCGCAAGGGGCAGGTTATTGCCTTATTAGGCATGGATTCTTGGAATAAAGAGCCGATATTGCATTTCGAGATAAGAAAAAAGCAGAAACCTTTAAATCCTTTGACATTATTAAACTGATGAAAAGCGACATAAAAAAAATTGGCGTAATTTCCGATACCCATATCCCTATAGTAAGCGACGATCTCCCCCAGAAGGCCTATGAATATTTAGACAGCTGCGATTTAATAATCCATGCAGGAGATTTTGTGAGCGAACAATTCTACAATAAGTTAAGGTCTAAGTATAAATTGATAGGGGTCCAGGGAAATATGGACGACCCTTATCTTAAAAAAAAC
>CAYNIO010000008.1:0-20134 GCA_964397495.1 uncultured Planctomycetia bacterium | reverse complement strand
TCTTTTTCTAAATTGGATGCTTTAGGGTGGGATAAAGCCCTAAAAATCCCCATTCAGCCAGATGCCAAAACTGACATCGGAGGGAGATTTAGTTGTCCTCACACCCTTATTTTTCTTCTGCCACTTTACCTTATATTTAGGGATGAGGACAGACTAGAGTCTCTGTGGCAGAGTTTTAGAGAGCAGAGGTTGCCTTTAATGAAGCAGGCTTTAGATAGAGCGCAAACATTCTCTCAAGGTGCAGATGCTTATTTTTCCTTCAGGCTTAAAGAGTCTTTGGGTGCGGTTCTTGATACCTGGACCATCCAACTCTTCCAGGAGAGCCTCGGTTCCAAGAGAGAAGATATAGGGGTAAAGACCGCAGTCCTCGATACAGGAGAAATCTTAAAAGGCTTTAATAATATAGATGTGCCAGAGTTCTCTTCCCAGGAAATTTTTAATCTTATGCTTACTATGTATTTCTTGCAGTGCTTCTGTGCTTTCTTTTCCTTTTATAAAAACATAAACTTTGTTACCCAGGATTATGTGGAGAGATACAAGCAGGAGATGAGAAGCCTTCAGGGCAAACAGATAGAACTTCCACCATCTGTGGATAGTGCGGAATTATTAAAGAAGATAAAGGAAGCCAAAGATTTTAAAGAGAAGAAATTCTTAGAGGTGGTAATCTTTGGGTATGAGAACCTTCAATTTCTTGAGGATATGCGAGAAAAACTGCAGGGTAGTTTTCCTGACAAAAAAGTTTTCGTTTTTCTGGGAAGCGATTGGAACCACCATTCCTATCAGGCCGCATTTATGGACAAGGATACTCTCTATGCCTTCCTTCTTAAGAAAGATTATCTTAAGGAAGTAGAGGGGGTCTCTGCCCAGGTAATCGAGAAAAACATATCTTTTCTTAAGATTATAGCCACTGCTACCTACCGTACCCTTCAAGATAAATCTCTATTTTGTGTCTTGATATGATAAATAAAAAAAGACTTCTTGGTCTTTTGAGGGAAGTTATTTCTATAGATACCCAGAATCCTCCAGGAAATGAAAGACCTCTGGCGGTCTTTCTAAGGGATTACCTAAAGAGGCAAGGTTTCAGGCCAAAGATATTAGAGTTTTACCCTCGCAGGAGCAATCTTCTTTTCAGTTTGAAGTCTCGCCATTCTAAAAAAACTTTGGTGGTAAGCCCCCACCTGGATACTGTGCCTGCTGACTCGCCTTTATGGAAGACCAACCCTTTTAAGTTAGTTTTAAAAGAAGGCAAAGCCTTTGGCAGGGGAACTACCGATTGCAAAGGAAATCTTTGCGCGGGTATAGAAGCCTTACTGTCTTTAAAAGAAAATTACAATTTGAGAAATTTAGATATTATACTTTGTGCTACCTCAGATGAAGAGGCGGGTTCTCATAAAGGGTTAATTCCCCTTCTTGAAAACAAGACTATTAAGGCTGATTTCTGGATGGTTTTAGATTCTGATGCCTTTGAGGTTATTATTGCCCAGAAGGGGCTGTTGCATCTAAATATTGAAATAAAGGGAAAACCCAGTCATGCCAGTATTCCCCATAAGGGAAGAAACGCTATTTTGGGTGCCTGCAAATCAATACTTGAAGTTTACAGGCATAATTTTTCTTTTAAGAGGCACCCTTTGCTTCGGCCCCCCACAGTAAATGTAGGCACCATAAAAGGAGGAGTGAAGACCAATGTAGTTGCGCCTCAGTGTAGTTTTACCTTGGATATAAGATATCTGCCAGGAATGTCAGAGAGAAATATCATTAAGGATATAAAAGAGATTCTCAAGAGAACCTCCTATAGATTCAAAGTAGAGGTGATAGATAACCAGAGGCCTATAGAGATTAAGGAGGATAACTTCTGGATCAAGGTCCTTTTTCAGACAATAAAGGACAAGAGGTTTTCCTTAAGGATACGGGGGTCAGAGGGAGCCACAGTTATGAGCATTTTAAATTCCTTTGGAATTAATTCCTTCGGTTTCGGGTTTGGGGCAAAGAACAAGGCCCATACGGATAATGAATTTGTATATATAAATGACCTCTATAAAGGAGCAGAGGTTCTTCTGGATTATTTTATTTATGTGGACAAGGTTTTGGATAAGGATTAATGTGATTTTAGCGGTTCTGGTGGGTCTAAGCGGTCCTCTTTATCCTCAACAGGGCAAATTTCTTGAACAGAGAAAGAGGATGGTGGAGGAGCAGATAATGAAAAGAGGGATTTCTAACCAGAAGGTGTTAGAGGCCATACTTAAGGTGCCTCGAGAGGAATTTGTGCCTCCATCTTTAAAGAGATTTGCCTATCAGGACAGGGCCCTTCCCATTGGAGAAAATCAGACTATATCCCAGCCTTATATAGTGGCCTTAATGAGTTTTCTTTTAGACCCCCAGGAAGAGGATAGAGTTTTAGAGGTAGGAACAGGTTCAGGCTATCAGGCAGCGGTGTTGGCTGAGGTTTGTAGAGAGGTTTACACTATCGAAATAATAAAGTCCCTGGCAGATTCAGCAAGAAAGAGACTGGAAAGACTGGGATATAAGAATGTTAAGGTAAGGTGGGGTGATGGATTTCTGGGCTGGCAAGAATACAGTCCTTTTGATAAGATTATTATTACCTGTAGTATTGATGATTTTCCTTTCAAATTGATAGAGCAGTTAAAGGAGACAGGAAGAATAGTTGCTCCCATCAATAACAAGGAAGGATATCAGGATTTAGTCCTGGGAATAAAAAGGAAAGGCAAAATCCTGAAGAAGAAGATAATCCCCTGCAGATTTGTTCCTGCCACCCACCGTCTACATTAACGTCACAAATAAGGTCTTGCCTTATAAGTGACATTAAGAGATAATGGAGTTCGGTTCTTGAATGTAGAAAATGTTTAAGAGAGTATTGTTATCTCGTAATAAAGTTATCCCCCAAGATAGCATTGCTCATGTGGTTCAAAGAGCGCCTGGCAGAGAACTCTTGTTTGTGGAAGATGCCGATTACCTATATTTTCTACACCTTCTTAAAGATATAAGCAAAAAATATAAGTGGAAGGTATTCTCTTTTGCCCTCCTTCCCAATCATTATCATCTTCTCTTAAAGTTTTCAGAGGACAACGCTTATAAGTCTATAAAAAATCTAAATGAAAGATATGCTATATTTTTTAATAATAAGTATGAAAGAAAGGGACATGTATTTTATGGCAGTTATAGAGTAAGTTTATGTTTTGATGAGAGTTATTTATTGGTAGCCTCGCTGTATATTCATCTAAATCCCTTGAAGGCTGGTTTAACAAACAGTCTCCACGGCTATAGATGGTCTTCATGCAGTCTTTATTTGAGACAAAATCCTCCTAAAACGTTTTTGGATTGTGATTTTATATTGAAACTTTTAGATCTAGATCTGTGTAAGGCAAAAAGGGAATACGGAGAACTTTTAGAGATGGGTTTGAAAAAGGAAATTTCTAGCATTTTGGAGGACAAGAGGGCATTAGGAAAATTCCGAATCAGTATCTTTAAGGAAATTTTAGAGAAATTTAAAAGGAAGAAGGGCGTATCTAAAGAATTACTTGAAGAGATGGGTTTTGAGAGAAAAATACAGAAATTTAAGAAGAAGAGAAGGATTAGGGATGGTCAGGAGAGGAAGGCCTTAAGATATTTAATAGAGCAGTTGATGAGTAGAGGTTTCTCCATAGAGGAGATAGCAGAACGCTTGGAGCGTACTCCTAGGTCAATTTATCGTCTCCTTAACGTCACAAATAAGGTCTTGCCTTATAAGGGACGTTAAGATTTAGGGTGGCGGGGAAGAGTCGGGGACTTTATAAACTGTGCATTTTTCAGGAAAGATTAAAGAAGAAGGTTACGATAAAACCTTTATCCAAAATACCTCGCCTTATCGGGGGCTGTGATGCCTCTTTTGAGAATAATTTTGTAATAGGAGCAATTTCTGTATTTTCTTTCCCTGATTTAGAACTTCTTGAAGAAAAATATGCAAGAACGGAGGTGAATTTTCCCTATATTCCAGGGTTCTTATGCTTCCGAGAAGGAGAGGTTTTTCTCAAGGTTTATTCTAAGTTGGATATTAAACCTGATGTTCTTCTTTTTGATGGTCAGGGGATAGCGCACCTTCGGGGATTAGGTATTGCTTCTTATGTGGGCGTGTTATTAAATGTTCCTACTGTCGGCTGTGCAAAATCAAGACTTTTTGGAATTCATACAGAGCCCGGACCCTTTAAGGGAGATTTTTCTTTTCTCTACCACCCTCAAAATAGACTTCCCTTAGGGGTAGTATTGAGAACAAAAAACTGCACCCGCGCTTTATTCGTCTCTCCAGGAAATCTTATCGCCATCAAGGAGGCAAAGGATATAGTTCTAAGATGTTGTCCAAGATTTAGAATCCCTGAGCCTTTAAGAAGGGCTCACCATCTTGCCCAGTCTTTTAAGAGGATGTAGCCGTTGCTATACCGAATATTTTATGTTATGCTTAAAAATGATGAAGAAAGCCTTTACTTTGACGGAGTTGATGGTAGTTATTATTGTAATCGGTATACTAGTTTCCATAGCATTGCCTCAATTCAGGAAGATGAAACTCCAATCCGAATGGGCCCAGGCTTGGCTGGTGGTAGATGCCATATATAAGGCAGAGAAGTATCATTATTCTTTGTATGGGAGGTATGCACAGGGCATAGATGGTAGCTGCGCAGATAGCGATCAAGCCTGTACACCGCAAGATTTAAAAGAGTGGTTTGAGAAGAATAATATGGATATAGGGGTAGATATTCCTGAAGGCGCTTTTGAGAAGTTCGTCTACGATGTGAATATGACTCGTAGGGGTGGTTATACAATCTTTGCCTGCAGGAAAGGAGATCAACCCTGCAGCGTTCAGAATCTGTCTAGTTGGGGAATAAAGAAATATATGGATGGAAGGGTAGCAACCAATCCTGATCCTATATTTTATCCTTGAACCTTTCTTAAATAATTGCCTGCTTTAAAAATTTCCTTAAAATATAGTTAGATAGTTATGTTAGAAAGGTATATTCTTGAGCAGATACTTACGGATAATATTTTACGAGAGGAAAAGATTTTGTCTCCCTGGGCTTGTAGGAGTTCTCAAGGTAGGCGCCTCCATCCCCAAAGAGAAAAGGTTCCTGATCATAAAAACATAAGGAGCGTATTTTTTCATGATACAGACAAGATTATCCACTCTCTAGCCTATGCCCGTTATATTGATAAGACCCAGGTATTTTCCTTCTTTGAGAACGACCACATTACCCACAGGGTCTTGCATGTCCAGTTTGTTTCCAAGATTGCCCGCGTCATAGGACGCGTACTGCGTCTTAATGAGGACCTCATTGAGGCCATATCCCTAGGGCATGATATTGGCCATCCCCCTTTTGGCCATGAGGGGGAATCTGTTCTTAATAAACTTTGCCATAAATATAAAATAGGAGGGTTTTCCCACAATGTCCAGAGCGTAAGATTCTTAATGGAATTAGAAAATAGAGGTGCAGGTTTGAATTTATCTTTGCAGGTTTTAGACGGAATACTTTCCCATAATGGAGAAAGAATTGAGCAAAGGTTAGAGTTTAATCCTAGAAAAAACTGGGGAATTTTTCTTTCCCAGTATAAGAGGGCTTTGAGGGACGAAAAATTTTCTAGAAACATTGTTCCTATGACTCTGGAAGCCTGTGTGGTGAGGATCGCAGATGTTATTGCTTATATCGGCAGAGATATAGAGGATGCTATAAAGTTAAACATCATAAAAAGGAAAGAGATCCCTTTAAGGGTAAAGAAAATTCTAGGAGACAGAAATGATAAGATAATAAATACATTAGTGAACGATGTCATTGAAAATAGTCGTGGAAAAGATTGCATTGTTTTAAGCAAGAATGTATATCGAGCCTTAAGAGAGCTGCGCGATTTTAACTACAGGCGCATCTATTTTAACGAGGAAATTAAAGGCGAAAATTCTTATAAGGTAAGGCAGATGTTTTTTGTTCTTTTTGAAAATTACAGGAAAGACTTTGTTTCCTGCAGAAAAAAATACAGAAATATGTATTATCCGGAGTTGAGAAATTTTGTGTTGGGTATGCATAAAGAATATTTAGAAAACAATCATCCCGCAAGGATAATCTCCGATTTCATTGCCGGTATGACTGATAAATTTTTCCTCAATCAATTCAAGAAGATGGTCCTTCCCCAGAGCTTTGGCCTTAAGTTGCATAAATAATGGAAAAAATCAAGATAACCTGTTGCGGCTTTCCTGTATCGCAAAAAATATATTCAAAGGAATCAACTCTTGTAGAATTGCAGAATATCTTCTCTCAGCCTCATGATATAAAGTGTTTCGAAGAATTCAGGAAAGTTTTTCTCAGAATTTGGAATTTATTTTCCAGGGTTGGCAGATAATTTCCAATGAACTCCAGCATCAAAAAATCAGGATTTGTAAGCATTATTGGCAGACCCAATGTAGGAAAATCTACATTTTTAAATTTCATCTTAGGAAAGAAGGTTTCTATAACCAGTGATATTCCCCAAACTACCCGTTATATAGTGAAGGGGATATACAGCGATTCTCGAGGCCAGATTGTATTTATGGATACGCCTGGGTTTTATGAGCCACAACACAGGTTGGGCGAATATTTCCTGAAGGCTTTCAAGATTTCTCAGGAAGACGCAGATTGCATACTCTATATGACAGATGCCACGCGTTCAGTAGGAAGAGAAGAAATACGGATTATGGAACATCTTATAGAATCAAAGATACCTGTGATTATGGCTTTAAACAAGATAGATAAATCTCAAGAATTCTTGCACGAGTATATAGAGTACTGGAAGAACCTGTCGCAAAATAAAAAGGACCCTTTGAAATATTATATACCTATATCTGCTGTAAGGGGAGACAATGTAAATAAAGTTCTAGGTGTTTTGTTCGAAGGCCTTCCTCAAGGGGATTTTTTTTATCCTCAGGAAACCATTACAGATTTTCCCCAGAGGCTATTTGTAGCAGACCTTATCCGCGAGAAATTTTATTTTTTCCTTAAGGAAGAATTGCCCCACTGTTTGGGGGTGCATATAGAAGATGTGGAGGACAGGTCAGGTTTAATTTATATAAAGGCTTTAATATATGTGGAAAAACCTTCCCAGAAGAAGATAGTAATTGGCAAGGGAGGAGAGGTTCTTAAAGAGGCAGGAAGATTAGCCCGTCAGGAATTAGAGAGTATTTTCTCTAAGAAGGTGTTTTTGGATTTATGGGTTAAGGTAAAGGAAGATTGGCGCAATCGTCCGGATTTTTTAAGGGAAATGGGATTTTATTTTTGAGGGAGGCGGGTTATGGAGAATCCTATCACAGTTTATTTGAGTTTTATAGTATTATTTCTTATAATGGGTTATTTTTTGAAGTTAAAAAATATTTTTTCCTTATGTTATCTTATGGCTTACAGCGTAGTTGTAATGTTTGCCTTCGAGGGGTATTTAAAGACTTTGCCTTTTTTAGATTTTCACCTTGCTCAGGGAATATCGAGGTTATTGTTTTTTGTATTTGGCGTTAGTGTTTCAGTGTATTATATCTTTATAAAGATATGAAAGATATCTTGTCTTTAATAAAATCCCGGCGTTCCATAAGGAGGTTTAGAAAGCAGAAAGTTCCTCTGCGCCTAATTTCAAAAATACTGGAAGCGGCCAGATTCGCCCCCTCAGGATTGAATAATCAGCCCTGGAGATTTATTTTAATAGAGGACAGAGAGATTAAGGCGCAATTGTCTAAATTGACATCGTATGGGTTTATTTTTAAGAACGCTCCTTTGCTTATCGGAGTATTCCTGGATAAAAAAGAAAGTTATAATTTTTTCAAGGATACTTTGTCAATCGGGGCTTGCATTCAGAATATGTTATTAGAGGCTCATTCTTTGGGATTAGGAACCTGTTGGCTGGGAGAAATTCTTAAGGAGGAGAAAAAGATAAAAAGGATGTTTGGTTTAGGCCCGAATTATGTTTTGTGTGCCTTTGTGGCTTTAGGGTTCCCTGCTGTAAGGCCGCGCAGATTCAGGAGGAAGCCTTTAAGAAAGTTGATCCTTAAAAAAAATGTTTCAAGATAGACCCTGCCCCTATTTCGGAGAGTGTGGAGGTTGCAGCCTTCAAAATATAGAATATCCTCAGCAGTTGAAGATGAAAGAAGAACGGCTGCGCCAATACCTCAGGTATTTCCAGGTTTTGGACGATATAGAAAAGATAGAACCTATAAAGGAGGCAGATTCAATATGGTATTACCGCAACAAGATGGAGTTTTCTTTTTATCATAAGGACAAGCTAATTTTGGGCCTTCACAGAAAAGGCAGTCCCCAGGTTATAGATATAGATAATTGTTTAATATTTTCTCAAAAGGGTTGTTTATTGGCACGCAAGGTCTATAATTTTTTCAAAGAGAGAAATTTCCCTGCTTACAATGTATTTAACCACAAGGGGATACTAAGGCATTTGGTAGTAAAGGAGGCAAAATTTACAGGAGAGATTCTTATTAATCTGGTAACTACTTCTCAAGGAGAAATTCCCGGTAAAGAGTTAATAGAATATTTAGAGCATGACCTAGTGGGGGAAAATGTTAAATCTTTCATCTGGACTATAAACGATTCCCTTTCTGATGCCGTTGTAGTTGATAAGGAAATTCTCCTTTGGGGAAGAGATTATATTATCGAGGAGATGGATTCTCTTAAGTTTAAGATTCAATCTCAGTCATTTTTTCAAACAAACCCTGTAGGCGTAAGGTATATTTACAGGAGAATAAAAAGCCTTGTTAAGGAGGCTGATCCCAAATTAATTCTAGATCTTTATTCAGGGATAGGCGCCATTTCTCTTTACCTTGCAGATATAGGGGGAGATATAAAGGGAGTAGAGTTGGTAAAATCAGCGGTTCAGGATGCTTACGGGAATCTGCGCCTTAACAATATTCGCAATGTAGAATTTATGAATGCAGATGTTAACCGCTTTCTTTATGAAAACAAAGAAACTTACAGGAATTTAGACTGTTTGATTGTAAATCCTCCCAGGCAGGGCCTTCCCAAAAGGGTACTGAAGAAAATTGTAAGCATAGAGCCCAAGAATATATTCTACCTTTCCTGCAATCCTTATACATTAGCGCAAAACCTATCTTTTTTAAGAGATTATCCTTATAAGATAAAGTTCATCCAGCCCGTAGACCTCTTTCCCCATACACCTCATTTCGAAGTTCTTTGTTTTATTTCCAGAGATGAGGCTTAGAAAATTATTCCTGTGGGGTCTGGTTTTATTAGGATTTATTACCTTTTTATCTTTAGGCTATATTTACTACCGCCAGAATAAATTTCTTATCTCTTTCCACTCGCATCTTGAAAAGGAGATAAATTCGTTTCCTGGTAAAGTGGGGTTAATATTCAAGATTCTGAAATTCAAGAGGGCGCACCCTCTATTTGGAAAAAAAATAGATTTTTATTTTAATCCCCATTTAAGATTTAAAGCAGCAAGTGTTATAAAACTTCCCCTCTTGGTGGTATGCTTAAAGTCTCTTAAAGATAAGAATTTAGACCTGAGCAAAAAGTTTGTTTTGAAGAAAAGATTTATTACTGGAGGTTCAGGAATTCTTAAGAATAGAAAGCCAGGAGAAAAGTATTCCCTTTACCAGTTATTGAGGACGATGATTGTATACAGCGATAATACCTCAAGCAATATGATAATCGCTATTTTAGGAAAAGATTTTATAAATGAGAAATTTAAAGAGTTAGGGCTGACGAATACTTTTCTGGAAAGGAATATTATGGATTTATATGCCCGAAGGAGAGGCAAGGAAAATTATGTCTCTGCACAGGATTGCCAGAAAATTTTAGAAGACGTATATCGCAAGAAATTTGGGAAGGTTAATTCTTCTATGATGATTTCCTTCTTATTGGCACAACAGGTAAGGGACAGGCTTCCCCGTTATCTCCCTTCAGATGTTTATGTAGCCCATAAGACAGGATTGGAGAGAGGGGTGGTGCATGATGTAGGAATAATTTTCTCCCCCCAGGCCGATTATATCCTCGTAATCCTTACAGAATCCAAACTTTCATATAGAAAGGCAAAAAAATTTATTGCCCGTTTATCAAAAATAATTTATGATTATATAGAAAATTTCCCCTATGATTATAGAGACTAAGAAGATTAAAACAAAAAGCCCCTTTGTGTTAGCCTGTTGGCCAGGCATGGGGGAGGTTTCTTACAAGGCAGGCCTTTTCCTAAAGGAGTCTTTGGCATTTGAGGAATTTGCCTATATAGATTCCCAGAGATTTTTTCTTCCTCAAAGCGTGATAGTAAATAAGGGAGTCGTGAATCTGCCCCCCCTGCCTGAGGAAAGATTTTATATTTATAAAGGCAAAGGGAAGCCCTTAATCCTTTTCCTTTCTAATTCCCAGCCGCCAGCAGACAAATACTATGGCTATGCCCAAGGAATAGTCTCTTTCTTAAAAAGATTCAAGCCCCAAGAGGTGTTCACTTTCGCTTCTATCCCTCAGCCTATAGAGCATATTCAGGATTATAAGGTATGGTTGTCTTCTACTCATAGAGAGATTTTAGAGAAATTTAAGAAATACAACCTTCCCCTGCTTAATGAGGGTCAAATTGCAGGGCTTAATGGTTTGTTTTTGGGTATATGCAAGGAGCAGGGGCTTAAAGGAGTTTGCCTTTTGGGAGAGATTCCGCTTTATACCATTCAGATTGAGAATCCCAAGGCTTCTAAAAATATTTTGGAAATATTCTGTGATTACTTAGGTCTGAAGGTAGATTTTTCTCCTTTGGTTGAACGTCAGCGTCTATTGGATGAGCATATCGAAAGACTTATGGAGATTATAAGGAGTGGAGGCGACCTCTCTCAAGTTTCAGATAGACCCTTGGATGAGAAAGATATCGAAAACATAAAGAAAGATCTATCGGCCTTTGTGAAACTTCCTCAGTCTGCCCGCAAGAGAATTGAAGAATTATTTAAAGAAGCCAAAGAAAATATATCCAAAGCGACCATTTTGAAGCAGGAGCTCGATAAGTGGGGGGTTTATCAGGAATACGAGGATAGATTTCTTGACCTCTTCCGCAAGAGAAAACATTAATTCAGTTTAATGCACCTTTTTATAACAGGACCTGCACGTTGCGGGAAGACTACCCTTATAAGGAGGGTCTCTAGGTACCTTAAATCCAAGAGGGGATTTTATACCTCGCAAATCCTTAGAAAAGGTAATCGTCAGGGTTTTAAACTTTGCTCTTTTTCGGGAAAAAGCATACTCTTTGCGAGCAAGTCTAAAAAGATGAAAAGCAGATATAAGAGTTACTATCTGGATATTGCGGGGTTTGAAGATTTCCTTAAGAGAGAATTTTCGTCTTTGGGGGCAAGATTTTTGATAGTAGATGAGATAGGAAAAATGGAACTTTATTCGCCGTATTTTAAAGATTTAATAAGGAGGGCTCTTGGAGAGGATGAGCCGCGCTTCTTGGGAACTGTGGGTTTAGGATGCTTGGAATATGTAGAGCCTGCTTTGAAAGAAAAGAGAGGCTATCTTTTAGATTTGAGGAAAAAGAGTTTTGAAGAGTCATTGAGATTTTGCAAAAGGTGGGCTTATTCACTTACTGCTAAGGAGGCAAGAACTTTGGACAGGGCTTCCCAAGAAGTGTTAGGGGTTTCCCAGAATATCCTTATGGAAAACGCAGCAAGGCACATTGCTCTAGAAGCAAAGACCCTCTATAGAAAATATAAAAAGAAAATAGTTATTTTCTGCGGTTCAGGAAACAATGGTGCTGATGGTTTGTGCTGTGCACGCCATCTTTATTCTTTGGGTATAAAGGAAGTTTATTGCGTACTCCTTAAGAATAAGAGGCAGTCTGCGCTTAATCAGTTTCAGGAAGATATCCTCAGAAAGATAAAAAATTCTTCCATTACGGAGATTTTTAGCAGGAGCGATTTAGGTCGTCTAAATTTTAAGGATTTTATAGGTATAGACGGAATATTTGGCATAGGATTCAGAGGCAAGCCAACATCGCCTTTTAGTGAACTCATAGAATACATAAATAAAAATTCATTTTTTACCTTGAGTATAGATATTCCTTCAGGTTTGGATGCAGATAAAGGTGCTTTGCAACCTTTGATAGTTAAGTCAGACATCACTGTAAGTTTCTTTGGGGAAAAAGTAGGTTTTCTTGCGCAGAACAGTCTTAAATTTCTGGGCAAAGTTAAAGTTAGAGATTTAGGCGTACCTTTAGATATTTTATGGCAAATCCTATGGGCAGAGACTTCTTAAAAGAATTTAAGACCATAGAAGGAATTGTATCTAACAAGATGCCTTATCTTAGTACTTTAAATAAAGACGCCTTTAAAACATTGATAGGCTGCATAATTTCTACCCGTACCAAAGATGAAACTACCCATGAGGCTTGTCGAAGGCTTTTTTCTAAATACCCTACCGCACGCAGTATGCTCAAGGCACCCCTTAAGGATATACGCGCCCTTATTTACCCCGTAGGTTTCTATAGAACTAAAGCAAAATACATAAAGGAGGCTTCAAGGGATATTGTAGAGAGGTTTAGGGGGCGCATTCCCTCTAACAAAAAGGAACTTCTCAAGATAAAAGGAGTGGGATCTAAATGCGCAAATTTGGTCCTCTCCGAGATTTTCAGCAGGCCTGAGGTATGCGTGGATACTCACGTCCATCGTATAACTAACAGGTTAGGTTGGGTGAATACAAAGGATGTTTTATCTACTGAAATCTCTTTAAAGAAAGTTTTCCCTTCAGATATTTTAGGAAGGATAAATAAGAATTTGGTAATATTTGGCAAGAAGATATGCAGGCCTTTAAGGCCTCTATGCAGGGAATGTGCTTTAAATAAAGTTTGCAAATTCTTTAGAAGGAGGTGATATTCTATGAAGATAACCTATCTTGCCCATGCCTGTTTTTTGATTGAAACTTCTAAAAGAATAATTACCGACCCTTATGAGCCTGGTAGTTATTCAGGTAGCGTGGGTTATGCCCCTATAAATGAGAGTGCAGATATTGTTACAGTTTCTCACCAACATTGGGACCACAATGCAGTAAGCCAGGTTAAAGGCAATCCTATAGTTATAGATGCCCCCAGACAGGAGAATATTTCAGGCATAAAGATTAAGGGTATAGAAAGTTTTCATGACAGAAGTAAGGGTTCAGAGCGGGGCAAAAACATAATCTTTATAATAGAGACAGAGGGCATTAAGCTTGCCCATTTTGGAGATCAGGGTTTTGTGACCTCTGAAGGGTTGAAGGGCTTAGATATCATTTTGCTTCCTGTAGGAGGAGTTTTTACCATAGGGCCTCAAGAGGCTAAGGAAATTGTAGATATGATTAACCCTCGCATAGTCATACCCATGCATTATAAGACTCCTAAGCTGGGTTTTGATATTAAAGGGGTAGATGATTTCTTAAAGTTGAATAAGGATAAAGAAATAGAAATAATGGACGGCTCTTCCTTAGAGATAACTCCTGATATTCTTCCCTCAAAATGCAAAGTTGTAGTTTTAAGGCACTCAAGGTAATGTATAAGGAGCGTTTTTATCGGGATTGGTTAAAAAAAGAAGACCTTTATAAGGTTTGGGTGGCAATAGAAGAGAGCGACATTCTTGTTGCCACATCCAAAAAGATAGATGAAAAATTAATCCATATTAAGGTAGAAGAGTTAAGAGGCCAGATTAAAAACTACATTAAGAGGGACAGGAGATTTCTTACAAGTTTAGTGCCTATTGAGTGTTTTGAAGATGCTCCCCCCATTGTTAAGGATATGTGCAGCCGGGCTAAACTCTGTGAGGTAGGTCCCTTTGCAGGGGTAGCAGGTGCTATTGCTCAATATCTCGGGAGAGATTTGCTAAGGTATTCTCCTGAGGTGATTATAGAGAATGGCGGAGATCTGTTTTTAAAGATTACGCGAGAACGCAAAGTAGGCATAGTCTTCTTCAGGGCCGGCGCAGAGCAGATTTTGAGGGCAAAGATTGCCCCTCAAAACACGCCCTTAGGGATTTCTTCTTCTTCTTCGAAGGTGGGACATTCCTTAAGTTTGGGAAATGTGGATCTGGCTTGTGTTTTTGCTGAAGATTCTATACTTTCTGATATTTGCGCTACTCTTTTTGGGAATTCAGTAAAGAAAAAAAAAGATATACCACAGGCTTTCCGGAGACTTAAATCCATACCTGGGGTTAGGGCGGGGATACTTGTATTCGAAGGAGATGTTTCCCTGTGGGGAGATTTGGAGATAGTTTAGAAATATATTTTAGAGAAATCCTGGGGGATAATAATTTTCCCTCTATAATTTTTCTTCAATTCTTTTATGATTGTGCGAAGGGTATTTTTTTCAAGTTCAAGGAAATGTAGGGGGACAAGTTTTTTGACTTTACTTTTTTCTGCTATATACCCTAATTGTCGAGACGAGGTGTGCATTCTGTAGAGTTGGGGATGCTTTCTAAAATAAGCTTCGTAAGAAGTGCAGTCGGCAATGAGGGTATCTGCCCCTGCGCATTCTTCTATTAATTTCTCAGAAAATTTTGTATCTGAAGTGTAAACTATCTTCTTAGAATTCTTATATATTTTTATCCCAAAGGATTGGGGAGTATGGAAGGTTTTAAAGGCTTGCAGTTTAAGATTCTCTTTGGCATAAAAAAACCTTTGTGAAAATACATCTTTGAATATTAATTCAGGATAAGGATGGCGTTTGTAGACTTTAAAGAGTTGAGAGAATTTCTTTATAAAGGTTATAGATTTTTTGTGGGTGTAAAGATTAAGATATTTATTAAGATAACCTTGGGAATGGATGAGGTTTACTAGACCGTAGATGTGATCAGGGTGCAGATGTGTTATTATTATATCTTTAAGTTCCCAGAATCTAATGCCGATTTTTTCTAATTTATGGCAAGGGCTTCCTCCTGCATCTATAAGTATTTTTTGATTCTTAAACAGCAGGAGCAGGCTTGTGTTGTCTCTTGTTTTTGTGGGTACGGAAGAGGAGGTTCCTAAGAAAATTATTTTAGCCATAGATTTATTTTACCATTTTTCTTGAAGGAAGGTATATTTTTGAAAGATGTGTAGGTTATGATATACTGTTTTGCCTATGAAGGAAGAGCACCTCGTACATCATAGGCCTCAATGGAAGACCCACATAGGTTTTCTGCTGGCCGCGGTAGGTTCAGCTATCGGGCTGGGTAATATCTGGAGATTTCCTTACCTTTGCTACAAAAATGGGGGGGGAGCATTCTTGATCCCCTATTTTGTGGCTCTTTTTATAGTGGGAATTCCCCTTATGATTCTGGAGATTGGTCTGGGTCATAAGATGCGGGGTTCTTCTCCTGCAAGTTTCTATACTATTTCCAAAAAATGGGAGTGGCTGGGATGGTGGCAGGGGATATTTGTCATGTTCGGGATAGTATTATACTATTCCGTAGTTATCGCTTGGTGCTTGGGTTATTTCTTTCTTTCCTTTAGTATGGGTTGGGGCAAAGACCCTAATGCTTTTTTCTTTACTAAGTTCTTGATGCTCAGCAAGGGTCCATTCAACATAGGGGATATACGTAGTCCCATCTTGTTTTGTCTATGTTTGGTGTGGTTTTTTAACTGGCTTATCGTTTTCTTTGGAGTGGAGAAAGGGTTGGAGAGGGCAAATAAAGCTTTTATGCCTTTATTATTTATTCTTACAGCGATTTTGGTCTTCTGGAGTTTGGGCCTTCCTGGTTCCAAAGAGGGTTTAAAAGTCTATCTTAAACCAGATTTTAATCGCCTTAGAGATATAAAGGTATGGATGGCTGCTTTCAGCCAGATATTTTTTACCTTAAGTTTAGGTTTTGGGATAATGATTGCTTATGCCTCGTATCTTCCCCGCAAGGCCCAGATTTTCAAAGATGCCACCACCATAAGTTTTATGAATTGTTTTTTCTCGGTATTTGCAGGTTTGGGGGTATTTTCTATTCTAGGATATATGTCTTACACTACAGGAAAACCGTTTCATGAAATAGTTAGCCAATCTATAGGTCTGGCTTTCGTAGTTTATCCTCAGGCTATAGGGATGTTGCCTGCTTTGTCTCGATTGTTTGGAATAATATTTTTCGGCATACTCGTGATAGCCGGTTTGAGTTCTTCCATTTCTATTTTAGAGGCTTTTACCTGCGCCATTATAGATAAGTTCCATTACCGCCGTAGAACTGTGGTTTCAACCCTTTCCATTTTGGGTTTTTTAGGAGGGGTAATATTTACTACCCAGGCGGGTTTATTTTGGCTTGATATTGTAGACCATTTCCTTACTCAGTATGGGCTGGTTTTAGCCGGAATTTTAGAATGCATAATTTTAGGATGGATATATTCGGCCAAAAGGCTCAGAGACCATATAAACCACTATGGGATTTGGAAGCTCGGTTCTTGGTGGGATTTATGTGTCAAAGTAGTTTCTCCTTTGGCCCTCGCACTTTTATTTATAGATTCCTTAATTAAGGAATTCTCCACCCCTTATGAAAATTACCCTTGGTTGGCAATAATTCTTATAGGGAGAGATTGGTTAATATTTACTTTATTTTTCGCTATTATTGTAGCCTCTCATTCCTGGAGAATAGAGCCTCAAAACAGAGTCTTAAAGGTAGATTGAAATTTATTCTTTGTTTGTTAAAATATATCCACACTTCAAGGAGGTGAAATTATGAAAAGATTAGCAATTACAGGATTATTTTTTACTCTAATTTCTAGTTTGGTATTCTCTGCACCAAAAAAAGCGGTGGGGGTTATTGATTTTGAGAATAAGGCAGGTGCTTTAGCCTGGATTAATATAGGTCAGGATTTAGCAGATATGCTTTCCCATGCTTTGGTAGAGTCAGGAAAATTCGTAGTAGTGGAGAGGCCAAAATTAGATGCTATTTTAAGAGAACAGTCGTTAAGGAAGCACGGTTTAACTAAAGGCCCTGTAAGGTCTGGAGGTCTTGTGGGAGCCCAGATTCTTATTACAGGAGCAGTTACAGAGTTTGAAGAGGGGGAATCCGGAGCTTTAGGAAACATAAGAGTCAAAGCCTTTAGTTTTGGTTTGGGAGGAAAATGGGCCCACATAGGTTTAATCATAAGAGGCATTGATGTAAATACTGGCGAGATAATCTTTTCTGAAAGGGTAGAGGGCAAGGCTAATGCTTCAGGATTTCATTTTGGATATGCTAAGGGGAAGTATGCCTTTGGTACGGAGGCTTTTAAAAAGACCCCTTTAGGTAAAGCAGTGCAAGAGGCAATAAATAAAGCCGTAGATTTAATAACTGTGAATACTAGAGATTTGCCGTGGCGAGGAAAAGTTATAAAGGTTGAGGATCAGGATATATACATTACCGGCGGAAGAGATGTGGGATTGACAACAGGGATGAGTTTTTTGGTATTGAAGAAGTTAGAGGAGCTCACCGATCCTGATACAGGCGAGGTTTTAGGAACAGAGACTAAGGCATTGGGTAGAGTTACCTTGGTAGAGGTGGAGGATAAATTCTCCAAGGCAAAAGCCGTGGATGTAGACCCTTCTCAGATTTCTCGGGGAGATATCGTTAAACTTCTTGAGGGTTAGGAAAGGAGGCCGGCTTTATGGGAAGAGAAAATTTAGATAAGAAGAAGGTTTTTGCTGTATGTGGCCACGCCCAATCAGGGAAGACCAGTTTGTGCGATTACATTCTTTATGCTACGAAGACCAAAAGCCGTTTGGGCAAGGTGGATGAGGGCACGTCTGTTTCAGATTTTGACCCTATAGAGATAGAAAGAAAATCCTCCGTCAATTCCTCCCTTCTCTTTGCCAATTATAAAGATTATTTTTTTCAATTTATAGATACCCCTGGCTATCAGGACTTTATTTCAGAGCCTATAAGTGCTTTGAGTGCTGCAGATGCAGTGCTTATAGTTATAGATGCCCAGTCAGGGGTAGAGGTAGGCACAGAGACTGTTTGGGATATCGCCTTAAAATATAACCTTCCTTGCTTCTTCTTTGTTAATAAGTTAGACAAGGAGAACACAGATTTTTACCAAATTCTTAAAGATATCCAGGAAAGTTTTGGCAAGTCCTCTCAGCCTTTCTATCTTCCTGTGGGCAAGGAATCTTCTTTTAAGGACGTGGCGTCAGTTCTCTTGCAAGAAAAGGATAAAGATCCTAAGGTGGAAGATTTCTATTCTTCCCTTATGGATATTGTGGCAGAGAGCGACGACGCCCTATTGGAGAAATACTTAGCAGGAGAAAGTCTAACTCCCCAGGAGGTGTCTGGGGGCATAAAACATTCTATACTGGCAAGGAATCTTTTTCCTGTAATGTGTGGTTCTTCCCAGCAGGGCGTAGGTATAAAGGAGTTGTTAGATTTTATTGCAGAATTTTTCCCGTCGGTTCTAGAAAGGCCTTCTCTTAAGGTAAAAATTTCCTCTAAAGATGAAGAATTAAAGATAGATCCCCAGAAACCATTTTCTGCCCAGGTGTTTAAATCTATATTTGACCCTTACGTGGGGCAACTTACTATTTTCAGGGTCTGGACAGGAGGACTTTCTTCAAATACAGGTTTCTATAATGTTTCTACTCAGACTAAAGAGAGAATTGGGCAATTATTCATTCTCCAAGGCAAAGAGCAGGTGCCGGTAGATAAACTTTTTGCTGGAGATATAGGGGCTGTGGCTAAATTGAAAAACACCTTTACCCAGAATACCATAGCCCAGGAGGGGTTTAATATAGAATTTCCTTCTTTCCCTTTCCCTGAACCCGCGATATCCCAGTCAGTAAAACCTAAATCCAAGCAGGATGAGGAGAAGATTTCAGAGGCATTGCATAAACTCACATTTGAAGATCCTACTTTTAGGGTCTCTCGGGACCCTCAAACTAAAGAACTGATTATTTCCGGCGTAGGGGAATTACATCTTAACATTATGACAGGTAAAATGAAACGCAGGTTTGGGGCAGAGGTAGAATTGGGCAAACCCAAAATCCCTTATAAGGAAACAATAACCCGTTCGGTAAAAGTTCAGGGAAAATATAAACGCCAGACCGGAGGAAGGGGTCAATACGGGGATGTATGGATTGAGGTTGAGCCTTTAGAGAAAGGAAAGAATTTCGAATTTGTAGACAAGATTGTAGGAGGAAGAATACCGCGCAATTTTATTCCTTCTGTGGAGAAGGGCATAAGAAAGGCTATGAGCGAAGGTTTTTTAGCAGGTTGTGAAATAGTAGATATAAGGGTTACCCTTTATGATGGTTCCTACCATCCTGTAGATTCTTCAGATATTGCTTTTCAGATTGCCGCGAGCATGGCCTTAAAAAAGGCCGTAGAGCAGGCAGGCCCTGTGCTTTTAGAACCCATTGTGGATGTGGAGATAGTCGTCCCCGAAGAATATATGGGCCAGATCACTGGAGATATAAATTCCCGCAGGGGAAGAATTTTAGGTATGGAGGCTAAGGGTAAGAACCAGGTGATAAAGGCCCAGGTGCCCCTGAGTGAGATGTATAGATACGCGACAGATTTGCGTTCCCTTACCGCAGGCAGGGGCTCTTACAGTATGAAATTTTCCCATTACGAGCAGGTTCCCCACAATATTGCCCAGAAAATTATTGAAGAGTATAAGAGAAATAAAGAGCAAGAGGATAAGTGAAAGTATGTTCTTTTATACCCCAACTCCTGGGAATCCATAAGTTAAAAGACCCTCGCATAGATTTATTGAGCTCCATAGTTAAACCTAAAAAGACAGTTTATCCCCAGATAAATTTTGTTCCTTCTGAAGAGTTTGCTTATGCGGAGTCTTGCGTTGTAGAAGAAGCGAAGGTTTTAGATGTTATTATCGAGGATCTAGATCTTATTGAGAAGAGGCTTGAGCGCTCACAGGATTTTAAAGAGAAATCTGTTTTGGAGAAGTTGAGGGCGGTATTGGAAAAGAACGAGTTCCCTCACGAAGATATTATTAAAGAGGATAGAGAAATTTTGCATAATCTTAACCTTTTTTGTCTTAAGCCTGTATGCGTAGTTAAGGAAGAGGAGTTATCAGATGTAGACGGTTTGGTAAAGAAGATTTTTGATTCTTCAGGATATATTATTTTTCTTACACAGAACGAAAAAGAAGTGAGAGGCTGGCCAATAAGGAAAGGGTCTACTGCCATAGATGCAGCAGGGGCCATTCATTCAGATATT
>CAYNIO010000007.1:0-20421 GCA_964397495.1 uncultured Planctomycetia bacterium | reverse complement strand
AAGGCCAACGACAAACCTCTTCTCTATAACCTCCAATACACTCCTTCTCATAAAACGGGTTATAGAGGCAAGGGATAAAAAAGAAGAGATAATGACAGGCAGGGCAATATGCCACAATATATCAAGGATTTTATGAAAAGTATGCAGGGCCTCGTAATTAAGAGACCTGATGCCTGATATAGGAAAGAGACCCAACCTCACGCAGAAAATATCTATAAGAATAAGCGCTACCCAAAAAGACGGAAGCGAGTATCCTAAGAACACAAAAAAAGTTATTAGATGGTCGAAAAGCCTTCCCTTTCTTAAAGCAGAAACCACTCCCAGAGGAAGCCCTATCAGAAATATGAGGGACAGTGAAAGAATATTTATGAGCAAGGTAACAGGAACCCTCTCTTTAATTTTATCCCATACAGGCCTGCCGTCGATAATAGACCTGCCAAAATCAAACCTTAAACATTTTTTTAGCCACAGAATATACTGCTCCCAGAGGGGCTTATCAAAACCATAAAATTCATAAAGTTTTTCGTAATAATCTAAGGAGATTCTGGGATTTAAACCTTGATTTACTAAGGGCTTTCCCGGAATAAGGTGGATAACTGCAAATACCAGGAGGGTTATCCCAAAAAATACGGGTATAAACTGCAATATTCTTCTAAATACAAACCTCACCATATGGCACTTCTGCAACAGGTGTTAATGTGTCATATTAGCGGGAAAAAAGAGCCTTGTATCTCTGCTGACTGCAGGGGACATACCAGTCTTTAAAATTGTGAAAGATGCCTGCTTTTTTGAGAACTACATTCTTAAACCTCTTATGCAAAGCAAAAAAATCAAACGGCACATACAAAAACATATAAGGTTGCTCCTGATAAATAATCTCCTGCAGGCGATGATAAATACTCCTCCTCCTCTCCCTGTCAAGCGTCCCTCTTGCCTCCTCGATGAGTCTGTCTACCTCACGATTACTGTATCCCACAAAATTAAACTGCCCCTCTCTCTGGCGCGAAGAGTGAAAGATATCGAAAATATCTGGCTCAGGCCCAAGGCTCCAGCCTAAAAGTACTGCCTCAAAATTTCTCTTATTTATAAACTCGTTTATGAACGTTGACCACTCTACAATTTTAATCTTAACTCTTATCCCCACTTTATTCAAATCCTCCTGTATCAATTCCAAAACCCTTTGGCGTTCAAGATTGCCCTGGTTGGTAATCACGGTAAATTCAAACTTGTATCCGTCCTTCTCTAAAATTCCATCTCCGTCTTTGTCCTCCCACCCACATTCATATAAAATCTCTCTTGCCCTTTGGGGGCTGTAGAGGAAAGGCTTAACCTCAGGATTATAAGCCCATTGGGTAGGAGTAAAAGGGCCTGTTGACTCCAAACCCTCTCCCAACAACACTGCTTTGATTATCTTCTTTTTATCCACTGCCATACTCAAAGCCTGCCTTACCCTTACATCCTTGAATAAACTATTTCTTAAGTTATACCCCATATAAACGTAAGAACGCGAAGGCATCTTAAATCTGCGAAAATTCCTCCTGAATATAGAACCGGTGGCCTGGAATCTGTATTGGAGGGGGGTTAAAGAAGCGTAATCTACTCCTTGAGCCAATAACTCCAAAAAAGTTGTAGCAGTGTCTTGCAAAACCCGCAAGACTACATAATCCAAAATAGGCTTGCCTTCAAAATAATTCTTGTTGCTTTCCAGAACTATCTTCTCCTGCGCCTTCCAGAGCCTAAACCTGTAAGGCCCCGTACCCACAGGATGGCGAGAAAAACGTGTGTTTAATAAACTCCTGCCCTCAAGAAGATGTTTAGGAATTATAGGCATAGTCCAACTGCTCAAGCCCGGAGCAAATACATCTTTGTAATGCACTTTGAGGGTGTAGTCGTCCAAAACCTCAATCCTATCTATCATCTGAAAATCTGCGCTGTAAGGCGAAGGAAGTTTGGGGTCTGTGATTTTGCGGTAAGTAAAGACTACGTCCGCGGCAGTAAAAGGTACTCCATCCTGCCAGAATACATTTTTCCTGAGATGAAAAAGTATAATCCTTCCATCTTCTAAAATCTCATAAGACTGCGCTAAATCTGGAACTATCTCTAAATCTGAATTATACTTAAGCAGGCCATTAAATACGAAACTGCACACCTCAGCAGAAGCACTGTCAGAGGCGAATATAGGAATTAATGTGCGGGCATCTCCAATAGAACCATAAATAAAACTGTCTGAGCATTTATCTTGGCAATAAATGAGGGGGGCAAATAAAAGGGAAAATATTGAGAGGTATATTCTTAGAAGAACCGAACTCTGAAAGCGGAAAATGAAGGGGTTTTTACTTCTTGCCACCCTTCTGCGCAGGTTCCTCCTGGGAGAGAGGAACTTTCTCTACAACAGAAACAGCTTTTTTCTTAGAAAGCCATGCCAGACTCACACTGGTAGCAAAGAAGAGAATCCCCAGAATTACTGTCAACCTCACAAAAAACGAACTTGTCTTGGTGCCAAATATGGATTCCGCACCTGCGAAAGTCTCTATCAGGCCCCCTCCCCTTCCCTGCTGGAGAAGGATAACCACAATCAAAAGCATAACTACAATTATGTGAACGGCCAAAACAAAGGTAATCATTTAGATATACTGTTTCTTACAATTTCCACAAAAGACTGCGCCTTAAGAGAGGCCCCTCCTACCAGGCCTCCGTCTACATCCTCTTGAAGAATTAATTCTCTTATATTCTGAGGCTTTATACTGCCTCCATAAAGTATTCTAACAATTCTGGAGGAATCGCCAAATTTTTTATCGAGCAAGTTCCTGATAAAGGAATGTGCTTCCTGAGCCTGCTGAGGAGTAGCGGTTCTTCCTGTACCTATAGCCCAGACTGGCTCGTAAGCAATGACTATCTTCTCTAAGTCCTGAGGAGAAAAATCCTTAAGGCCTTCGTTTATCTGCCTCTCCAGAACACCGAAGGTAAGGCCTGCTTCGCGCTCTTCTAAAGTTTCTCCTATACAAAATATAGGCGTCATCTTGTATTCCAGAACCTTCTTCAATTTGCGGTTGATAACCGCATCCGTCTCGGCAAAATACTTTCTTCTCTCAGAGTGCCCCACAATCACCAAATCACACCCTATGTAAGAAAGCATCTTAACTGATATCTCTCCCGTAAAGGCACCTTCGTCTTCATAATATACGTTCTGGGCCCCCAATTTGATATTGGTATCAACCAGAACATCTTTTACGTCGCTTAAAGCAGTAAAAGGCGGACATATTCCTACATCGACCTCAGAAACATCGAACAGAGAACGCTTAATCTCCTCTGTCAGTTGGATAGCCTCACGGTTATCCTTGTGCATCTTCCAGTTCCCTACAATAAAACTCTTTCTATTCATACTCTACTTATCCTGCAAAATCTCTATCCCCGGAAGAACCTTTCCCTCAAGAAATTCCAAAGATGCTCCACCGCCTGTAGAAACATGGCTCATCTTGTCTTTCAAGCCAAACAGGGAAACTGCCGCTGCAGTATCGCCCCCACCTATGACAGTAGTTACGCCTTGGGAAGTTAACTCTGCTAAAGCCTGAGCCAAGGATTTCGTTCCCTGCGCATAGTCCTCTGTTTCAAATATGCCCACAGGCCCATTCCATAAAATGGTCTTAGCGGCCTTCAGTTCCTGAATAAAGGCAGCGGAAGTTTTTGGCCCAATATCTACCGCTATATCCTGGGGGGATATCTGCTCTACAATTTTTTTTGTAGAGGGCTGGCTTATATCCTCTACTACCAGGTGGTCCAAAGGAAGAAGTATCTTTATACCCTTAGCCTCGCCTTCTTCCAAAATCTTGGAAGCAACTTGAAGTTTGTCCTCCTCTAACTTTGAACGGCCGATTTCATACCCTTTAGCCTTAAGGAAGGTGTAAGCCATCCCCCCGCCGATAAGAATGGCATCTACTTTGTCTAAAAGATTCTCCACTACTCCAATCTTATCAGAAACCTTAGCCCCACCCAGAATGGCCATATAAGGTTTATCTGCCGACTCAAGAAGTCTGCCCAAATAATTTATCTCCTTCTCCATAAGAAACCCTGCTACCGCTGGCAGAAACTTTCCCACGCCATACACAGAAGCGTGCTTGCGGTGAGAACTGCCGAAGGCATCATTCACATACAAATCAGCAAGCGATGCCAACTGACGGGAGAATTCTTCATCGCAAGATTCCTCCTGAGGATGAAATCTTAAATTCTCAAGGAGTATCACTCTTGAAGCACTCTGCTCTATGGCTCTCTCTACCTCCTCCCCTACGCAGTCATCCAACTTCTCTACCTTCTCTCCCAGAAGATGAGATAACCTTTCTCCCACGGGGTCCAACTTCAATTCTTCTACAACCTTGCCCTTAGGCCTTCCCAAATGGGAACAGAGTATAACCTTTCTTGCGCCTCTCTCTAAAAGATATTTTATGGTAGGCAGACTTGCCCTTATACGGGTATCGTCAGAAACACCCCCATTCTTCAAAGGGACGTTAAAATCAACCCTTACCAGAATCTTCTTACCCTGAGGGTCGATATCTTTTACAGTCTTCTTATTAAACATAGCCTTCCTCCGATAAATTATATTCCTTTTTTGTAAATATACTCGATTAAATCTGCAACCCTCATCGAATAACCCCATTCATTATCATACCAACCCATAACCTTAACTAAATTGGATCCAATTACCCGTGTCAAAGGGGCATCGAATATGCAGGAGTGAGTATTCCCCACAAAATCTTTGGATACTAAATCCTCTTCGCTGTATTCCAATATGCCTTTAAGATAACCTTGAGAAACCTCCTTGAACTTAGCATTTACTTCCTCTGCGCTTGTGCTCTTGTCCACATTAACCGTAAGGTCTGTGAGGGAAACTGTGGGTGTAGGAACCCTGATAGCCAAACCATCAAGTTTTCCCTTCATATGAGGCATAACCACGCCTATGGCTTTTGCTGCGCCTGTGGTAGTAGGAATCATAGATACAGCCGCTGCTCTCGCTCTTCTCAAATCCTTATGGACTAAATCAAGAATCCTCTGGTCATTGGTGTAAGAATGGATGGTCGTCATTAAACCTTTCACTATTTTAAAATTGTCGTCAATAACCTTTACCATAGGGGCCAAACAGTTGGTAGTGCAAGAAGCATTGGAAATTATATGATGTTTTTCAGGGTCATATTTATCCTCATTTACGCCCAAAACTATGGTTATATCTTCTCCCTTAGCAGGGGCACTAATCACCACCTTTTTCGCCCCGGCCTCGAGATGAAGCTGGGCTTTATCCCTCTCTCTAAAAACCCCCGTGGACTCTATTACTAAATCTACGCCTAAATCTTTCCAAGGCAACTCCTGAGGGTTTTTGAAAGAGAGGACCTTTACCTCTTTGCCATCCACCAAAAGAGAACTATCCTTGGCTTCTACGGCTGCATCTAACTTGCCGTAGTTAGAATCGTATTTCAAAAGATGGGCTAATGTCTTGGTGGGCACAGGCAGATCATTTACTGCTACTATCTCTATGTTTTCCCTTTTGAAACTAGCCCTGAAAACCAATCTCCCAATCCTGCCAAAACCGTTAATGCCAACTCTTACTGCCATAACTTATCCCTCCTTCTTCAAAAATTTTACCGCCATCTCTGGCGGCGTAGGAACAATATAAAAACCGCTACCCCACTCAAACCCTGCGTTTCTTATAAGACGGGGCATTATTTCTATATGCCAGTGATAAACCTCTGGTCTGTCAAAATAAAAAGGCGTATTGTGGATGATGTAATTATAAGGCACATATCCGAACACGTCCTTGAAAGACGAAAAAACTTTCTTCATAATAGAAGCCAGCTTTGGCAGTTGCTCCTCGCATACATCCTCAAAGTAAGGCATATGTTTCTTGGGAAGCACCCAGACTTCAAAAGGGAATCTTCCAAAAAAAGGGCAAAAACTTACAAAATCTTCATTCTCGAAGAGTATACGCTCGCCCTCGCCCTTTTCCTGCCTTATTATATCACAGAATATACATCTTTCATGAAATTGCATAAATCTCTGGGCGCCCTGTAATTCTTCTTTAACATTCTTAGGGACCATGGGAAGGGCTATGAGTTGGGAATGCCCGTGTTCTAAAGAAGCCCCTGCACTCAAACCCACATTCTTAAACAAAAGCACATATTGGAAACGGGGATCATTTTTTAAATCCTTTATTCTGGATATATAACTCTTAAAAACCCAGGTAATCTCCTCTTCTGTAAGGTCCGCCAGTCCTTTGTAATGATAAGGGCTGTCAATTATTACTTCGTGAGCACCGATGCCATTGCACATATCATACAACCCTACTGCACGGCTATCAAGGTCTCCTTCAATCCTCAGGGCAGGAAATTTATTAGGAACAACCCTAACCTTCCATCCGGGTGTATTGGGCTGCGAACCGTCTAACCTTAAAGATTCTATCTCTGGAGGCGTAAGATGCTCATGGGTATAACAAAAAGGGCAATTTTTCTCACCCTTCCATTCGTAAGGGGGGATATCGTAATCCTTAGGCGTACGGGGACTCTCTAAGTTTATTATTACCCATCTTACCACTACGGGGTCTTTCCTTAACTGAGGCATATTATCCTTGACCTTTCTCTTAAAGTTTAAATTCCTTTAAAAATTTTGCTGCCTCCTCAGGAGGCGTAGGGCAAATGTAAAAACCGCTTCCCCATTCGAAACCTGCAACCCTCGTCAAACGTGGAGTAATCTCTATATGCCAATGATAATCCTTAAGGATAGTGGTCCAATAACCTGGCTGTGGTCTGCGGAAAGGACTGGTATGCAGAACATAATTGTAAGCAGGACTGTTCAAACCCTGTTTTATCTTAGACAAAATGATTTTAAGGGCACGGGCTACACCCATCAGTTCTTCATCAGTGCAGGCATAGAAATCGCAACAGTGTCTTTGAGGAAGAATCCAAACTTCAAAAGGAAAGCGGGAAGCAAAGGGGCACACAGCCTCCGTGTGTTCGTTCTCGTAGACTAAACGTATACCTTGTTCTCTTTCCTGTCTTATGATATCGCAAAATATACACCTCTGGTGGTCATCGTAATAATGCCTCGAACCCACTAACTCTTCCTTTACCCTCTTAGGATTTACAGGGGTGGCTATAAGCTGGCTACGGCTATGGCGGGTTCTTCCTCCTCCTGCCTGCCAACCCTGGTTTTTGTAAATGAGGACATACTTAAGCCTCTCGTCTTTTTCGAGGTCTATTAGCCTATGTTTGTAAGACTCTAAAACTAAAAATATATTCTCGATGCTTAAGTCGGCAATATCAGCGATATGCTGGGGGGTCTCAATTATTACCTCATGAGCACCAACCCCATTGAGAATATCATACATACCTATACCCCTGGGGTCTAAATCATCCTCAATCCTCAAAAGGGGGCGAATACTTGGCACGACTCTTACCTGCCAATCTTCTGCATTTTCAGGAAGGTTTAATATGGAAGGAGGCGTAAGGTGTTCTCTGCCCCTACAAAAAGGACACACTCCTTCCTCTGGGGGCTCCTGGGCCTGGGCCTTCTTGAAATCGTCAGGCCTTTTAGCCCGCTCTGTAGATATTATCACCCACCTGCCAATAATAGGGTCTTTTCTTAACTCTGGCATAATTAACTATCTGGAAATTCCAGTAATTATATCAATAAAATATATTTTAGCAAATTATCTTAAAGATAATTCAAGGCGAAGTTAACCTCTCTCCCGGGCGAGGCTTGTAACCGCAGATAAATTCTTGAGAAGTCATTATTCTCTTAGAAGGAAGTTGAACCTTTAGAATCTCTACTGCGCCTGAACCAGATTTTACTAAAAAACTATTTTTTCGCACCTCTACAATCTCTGCAGGCAGACCTTGAAAATCCGAAAGGACTGGCCTTGCCTGGCGAATCATTAAAACCTTGCCTCTAAAAATACTCCTGGCTACAGGCCAGGGCAGGAGACCCCTTATCCAACCCACAACCTCCTCGCAAGTGAAACTCCAATTTATCCAGGAAAAACTTTTATCAATTTTAGGAAAATACGAAGCCTGAGATTCATCCTGCTCCTTAAGCTGAAAGTTATTATTGGCTATCTTCTCTAATACCAGCCCCAAGCACCTACAGGCGCATTGCGAAAGTTCATGATGCACAGTTAAAGCATCCTCATCACCACTTAATACAACTTTTTCCTGGTATATTATAGGGCCAGCATCTACTTTGGAGGTAATCTTGTGGAAGGTAACGCCGCTAATATTCTCTCTGTTTATCACTTGCCAGTTTATAGGAGAGGGACCGCGATAACGCGGAAGAAGAGAAGGATGGATATTAAGAGGAAAAATCCTAGGAATCTCTAAAATTTTATCTTTGAAGATTTTGCCATACTCATTGACTATAAATAAATCTGGTTTTTCCCTTGAAAGTTCGTCTAATATACGGCGTTCATTTACGTCAAAGGGGGCAACCACAGGCAATTTTCTCTCTCGGGAAAAAACCTCTACAGGCGTAGGGCTCAGGACCAAACCTCGGCCTTTCCTCTTAGCAGGAGCAGTAACTACCAAAACAATATTCTGCCCCAGTTCAAGAAGTTCTTCTAAGACATTTGTACTAAAATTGCTTGAACCAAAGAATACTATTCTCATCAGTCTATCCTTATAGATATCTTCGCCGCAGAAAGTTTAACACTCTCTAAACTGGAATGCAAAGCCTCATGCAAAAACTTAAGGCTTTTTGACCTCAAGAGAATCTGTATATGATGCCGGGAACGCAATCTATAGATATCTTCATCATGAGGCTGGGAAACTTCTACGTTTTTATTTTCTTTAAGATGAGAATAGAACTCAAAAGCCTTATTAATGAGAGATTTTTTGGTCTTTCCCCTTAAGTCTATAATACAGATATGTCCGTAAGGCGGAAACCCCAACTGCCTCCTGAACCTTAGTTCTTCTTCGTAGAAATCCTTTATAGACAATCCTGAGAGATGCTTAAACACATAAAAATCCTGATAAGAAGTGCACACTACCAGGGAATCTTTGGTCTTCAACAAACACTGGTAGAGAATTCTAAACAGGTCTATAGAAGAATCCATGTTCTGCGGAGAGATAAATTTATCTGCATCTAAAACCACAAATATATCTGCATCAAAAGAAGTATTGAGAACCTTCCTCGTAGCCAAAAGTATGCGCCAGCCCTTATCTAAATCCTTAGGATCGTCTAAATATTCCACCTTAACCTGAGGAAAAATTCGAGAAAACTCTTTATACAACTTCTCTACCCCCCAGGAAGAAAACCTCAAATAAATTGTATGACAGTTTGGGCAGAGAGCCTCCTTGAAATCCTGAGAATAAACACACCTGGGGCATATTAGCCTCTTATAGCGGAAATTGTAGACAAGAGGAACCTCGCAGCGAGGGCATTTAAGAACATAACCGCAATTCCTGCAGTAAAGGAAACGTGAATATCCCCGGCGGTCATAAATAATAAGCACCCTCTTTCCAGAATCTAAAGCATTCTTTATTACCGCGTCTACAAATTTATTGGAAAAAGACGTAGGACCAAAGTACATTCTCCTCTTTTCTACAAAATACACCTTGCGAGACGACAATCCTTTTGAAGAAGGAAAATTTATCTCCCTGTTTAAGGCGTAGTAAGTTCTGAGGGTGGGAAGAATTCCTGTGGTAATAAAACGTAATCCCTGCAGTTTCGCCCTCTGCTGGGCTAATTCTACAAGGTGGTAAAAAGGGGCCTGAGGGTTGTAGTAACTAGAATCGTACTCCTTGAATACCGCCACCAAAGAAATACGAGGCATAACAGAAAAAATCCCCATCCTAGTAGAAACTACAAGGCCTACCTCCAAGTTGCGGATACTCACCCAATTCTCAAAGGAAACTTTGCCCCTTTGGGAAGAAAGAATCACTCCCATCTTGAACTTATACCTGCCAAATCTCGTCTTAAAAACCTCTATATCTTTTGCTGTAGGCACAATACATAAAACTTGCCTATTTTTCTTAAGTTCTTCGATTATAGCCTCCTGTGCGCAAGAGGACGCAATTGCATCTTCAGGGAAAAAATCCCGGCGATAACTTCCTTTCGAAAGAGAAGAAAAATCTTTAAGGCTGTATCCTGAAGGAAAACTGCGGGGTTTTCTTAAATATGAAGGGACAAATAATTCCAGAGCCTGACCTATACCTATAAAGTAATCTTTAGATATTCTCTTTGCCCACTTAAAATAAAATTCATCAAATAAACTTGAACTATCAAGCACTGAGAGCAAGGGTTTCAATTTCCTCTTGTAAGGGGTTCTCTTCTTTATTCCTGTAATCATTCCCCAGGTTATACGGTTATGAAAATCTATCTTTACCCTTCTAAAAACTCCTACTTTTTCCTGCAAGAATTCAGGCACATAGTAATCAAAACACCTATCTAACTTAAGCGGAACAGCAATCTCAACTAACATCTTTCAATGCCTCGAGTATTAAGGAAGGGCGATAATTGTAGAAATTCTTTATGCGCTCCTTTTGGGCCTTAATGTAGAATTTATTTCTTTTTATAAAATCTAGGATTCTCATCAGGGAAAAAACATCTTTGGCTACTAACCCCACGCCATTTTCTTTCAATACTTTAAGGTTTTCTTCTTCCTGCCCTCCTAAAACTTTGTGCATAATGAGAACTTTCCTTAAAAACAAAACCTCAGCCAGAGTAGAACCGCCGGGCTTAGAGAATATAACCTGGCACCCCCTCATAAGATTGTGTATATCTTCACGATAAAGATATACTTTGAAGAAACTCTCATCTATCATAGATTTTAAGGCATTGTAGTAATTTGTTTTACGCGAGCAAACAATATATCCCTTCCAAGTAGAATTATTAAGGTAATGCGCAAGGCGAACCCAGTTATTCAAAGAGATTATGTTGGCATTGATGAGAATTCTAAGGGGCTCTGACTCTTGGGGGGAAGGCTCCAGGAAACCTCTCCTTATAGGTATACCGCTCACCAGAACTTTATTCTGAGGCACCCCGGCCTTAACAATATCCTCTTTGGTACTGGGCAAACCCACAAAATATAAATCCACAAATTTACTCAACCATAATCTGTGGAGACGATAATCGGTAACGACGAAAAAAATGCGTTTATCCTTTTTGGTTTTATTGTCAATAATATCTCCCAGCAAGAAGTGAGTAGAAATTATCACGCGGGGGTTTTTTCTCTCTAGAAATTCTAAAAAAGAACGTAAAAAGAAACGCTCTATGTTCACCCTCATTCTATCCAAAAGTCTATTTTCTCTGTTAAAAACCCTATATATCACGGACCAAAGCCAGGGGACGTTGTCTACGATAAAATTGTAAGAGCCCTCATAAAACAATTTAAACAGTCTATTAAAGGAAAGCATATCTACCATCATCACTTTATAATAGGGCTCCAATAACTCTTTAAGGGCCTGGGCAGGATAAAGATGACCCTTTCCGCAAGATGTGTAGACTATTAAAATCTTCTTGCTTATATTCGACTCCTTTTAAGTCTTCCTCTTCAAGATTAATTTTACTGCCTCAAGAAGATTTGAAGCAATCATATCAGGAATGATTTCTGAATCTTTCAAATCCTTAAGACCTGCTTGGCCACTTAAGACAAGAATCGTCTTGCACCCAAATCTCTTGCCGGTTAGAATATCCCGAAAGGAGTCACCCACAAAATACATAAATTTTCTATCTTCGGTGCCTAAACCTGCATCTTTTAAAGCCTTCCTCAAAAGACCTGTTTTAGGCTTTCTGCATAAGCAGTTATCCTCTGGTTTATGTATACAGTAGTAAACACCATGAATCTTTATCCTATGCTTGTCTAAAATATTAAGCATATTATTAGTAATTATATCTAAACTTCGGCGGGAAAAAATCCCTTTGGATACTCCTGCCTGGTTAGAAATAATAAATATCCTGAAATTATTTTCATTAAGAAGTTTTAATGCTTTAAATGCTCCCTTTATAAAAGAAAATTTCTTCCAACTGGTTACATACTTCCTCCTGCCTGGATACCTGTTTATAACCCCATCCCTGTCTAAAAACACTACCCCCTTATTTGACATTAAAGTCCGACCTTTTTGTCAAATTAAGGGAAGAGCGCTTCAACTCCCAATATTTTGCGTAAGAAATTATCTGGTATAAAGAAGAAGAAAAAGAAACCATAAACCCTACAAAACCGTCTCTGTACCCTTTTTTGACAATAAAAGACCTTATGAATCTATCTAAACATCTCCATAGGGCATGCAAGAAATTCATCTTATACCTTGCCTTTCTAGGGTCAACAAAAGAAAGTTTGTACCACTTTATCGCTTCTAAAGTTGTCTGTTTATTTAATTTACGGAAAAAATCCTCAAAATTCCTGTAGGTATAATGAAGAAGCGGGTTTTTAAGATGCCCACATTTACCCTCCAGAAATGCGCGAGGGTGGACTTCTACCTCTTCCCAGCGAAACTTGTCCTTTTTAAATAGTTTGAGTTGAGGGGCAGGGTAGAGGCCGGCCCACCTTATCCAATAGTCTCCTATAAAATTTTTCCTGGGAATAGTAAAGGCATCATAAATATCCTGCCCGGATAACACCTCTGCTATCTCTTCTTTTAATTGAGGCGTCAATATCTCATCAGCGTCAAGGCTCAAAACCCACTGATTTCTAGATTTCCGGTAAGCCCAATTCCTGTGAGCCCCCTCTACTTCCATTTTCTTTACAAAAACTTCTGCCCCTAATTCCTCTGCTATCTTAACCGTATTGTCTGTACTGTGGTCATCTACTACTATAATCTGGTCGGCCCAGTCTTTAATAGACCCAATGCATCCCCTGATTCTCTCCTCTTCATTCTTGGCAATGATTACCACAGAAAGTTTAACCATCTCTTTTTAAAGGACAGAACTTTATCCTGACTAATGCAAGATACAACAACAAACTCCCCATACAGAGAAAAGAATAAACTTCTGTAGAGTCCTCTAAAGACGGTATGAAAAGTTGGTTTGGCCAGGTCCCCATAAGAAAAGATAAAACTACCAATACCCACACTAAAATATCAACATGACCGACCTTAAAAAGATAATAAAGACAAACCATATAAGGAAAGAGTAAAAATACAAATGCGTGAACCCAACCATTGGGGTTAAAAAGAGGCACACACATAAAAAGCATAGCCCAGTCTACATTCTCTGAAAATACCCCCTGCCCTCCATAAGAAGACCTTAAGAAAGGAAAAATATAAAGCAGAAGCAAACTTGCCCCCAGAATAATTCCCAAGTAGAATTGGCTCAGATTAAGAACATTCACCTTATAAGGACTGAAACTCGAAAAAAACCGTGTAAACATAGCAAAGAGAGACTGATTAGCATGTGTAGATATAGAACCCCAGTCTAAAGAAGTCTTGCAAACGTAGGGGATAAATTTCTTAAAAAGCAGAACATTGTAATCCCATCCCCACAACAGAGCAGGAAAGATCGAAATCATTATCAGCCCCACTATTATATATAGAACCGATATTATTTTCCTCCTGTGAAAAAAGTAAGGCAGGAACAAAATAGTCATATACTTAACGAGGATAGAATAAGCAATGAACAACCCTGAAAGAAACTGCCTCTTTCTCCTTAAAGCGTAAAGTCCCGCTCCCACGAGAGTCATCATCAGTATATTTACCTGCCCCTCATCAAAGTTATAAAGAAAGAATCTTAAACAGAAAAGGGAACTTAAAAAGCAAATCCATACTCTATATTTAAAAGGAAAACCTTCTTCGAACAGCAGGCGAGAACAAATCCAGAAGAATAATACTACTAAAGCAAAATTAAAAGAAAACCAGACCCAGGCTGCATAATGCTTAGGCAAAAAACCCAGAGGATAAAATAACAATCCCACACCAGGAGGGTATTTAAAATTTGCCAAACCTTGAGCACAATAAGAATCCCGGTCATAAATATCCTTATGGTTAATTAACCTTTGGGCAGTAAAATAGTAGACACTGAAATCCGCAAAGTTTCTCTTGGGCATCTTGTATTCATACCTTCCCCAGAATCCAATATAAAGAATAATGACTACAAGAATAAAGATTAAACTCGACCTCTTCATCTTAAAAAGACTTCCTATAGAGAGCCTTACTATAAAATTCTCTTATATTCCTACATACAAATTCTACCTCTCCCTTTCTAAGATAAGGGTGCATAGGCAAAGACAGAACTGACTTCGAAAGCCTCTCAGAAACAGGGAACTTATCCTTCTTAAAACCTAATTTCTTAAAACAAGGCTGAAGATGGAGGGGCACAGGGTAATGAATTCCTGTCTCTATGCCTTTCTTTCTTAAAAATAGAGACAGCTTCTCTCTGTAAGGGCAGATTATAGCCAGAATATGGTAAATGCAATCTCCGTATTTCTCTTGCGGTAAGACCTTAACCTCTTCTAAACCTTCTAAAAGCCCTCTATACCAAGAAGCGATTTTCCTGCGGCGTTGATTATCTCTGTCTAAATATTTAAGTTTCAACCTTAAAAAACTTGCCTGAATAGTATCTAAACGATTATTAAAACCTAATCTATGAGATACATACTTTGAACTCCTCCCATAGTCTCTTAACTTCTTGAGTCTGCGGTATATATCCTTGCGATTAGTAATTATTGCCCCTGCATCGCCCAAGGCACCTAAGTTTTTGGAAGGATAAAAACTGAAACAGCCGCAGTCGCCTACGCTACCTGCCATTTTTCCCGAAGAAGACAATCTTGCTCCGTGAGCCTGGCAGGCATCTTCTATAACTTTGATGCCTCTTTTTCTGGCAATTTTGAGGATTTCTTCTATATTGCAAGGATTTCCGTAAAGATGCACAGGAACAATTGCCCGGGTTTTAAAGGTAATCTTGCTTTTCAGGTCCTGAATGTCGATGCCTAAAGTATCATCTTCCACATCGCAGAATACAGGCCGGGCCCCCAAATATACTGCTCCCAAGATTCTTCCAATGAAGGTAAAAGTGGGGACCACGACTTCATCACCCTTCTTTACTCCACAGGCAAGAAGGGCAAGTTTAACGGCGTCAGTGCCGGAACTTGTACCCACACAGTACTTTGCTCCACAAAAACGAGCAAACTCCTCTTCAAATAATTCTACATCTTTCCCTAAAATAAAATCTGAATCTTTAATGTGCCTGCGTAGATAAACACTAAATTCGTCCACAAAAGGATAATGCATCCTTTTTAAATCTACAAACTTCACATTCATAATGCAACTATCCTACCAATGGAAAATACTCTGTCAATTCTTAAAGATGCCAATCCTGGAAGTCTAAGTATACTGCTCTTTCTGTCTCCCAAGGAGTTCCTTAACTGCGCCAAAAACATCATTTACTCCTATGGAGGTTAAGCATCGGCGAAAATAGGGACAGGAAGGCAATTTAAATTTTTTATAGCACGGCCTACAGGGAAAGTCTTTCTTTATCACGATATGCTTTTCTGAAGAAGGATAAGGACCATAAACCTTCTCATCCACTGGCCCAAATATAGAGACCGTAGACACACCTAAACTAACTGCTATATGTATAGGCCCCCCGTCATTGGAAAGAAATAGATTACATTTCTTAATTAAGGCTGCGAACTGCCCCAAAGAAGTCTTACCTGAAAGGTCAACAAGAGGAGTGTCCTCCAGAAGGTATTTTATCTGATTACTTATTCTTCTCTCCTTAGAGGAAGAAAAAAGAATAATCTTAGCCTGCAACTCTTTGTTTATCCTCTCGATAAGAGAAGCAAATTTCTCAACTTCCCAATGTTTAAGAGAACTTTGCGACCCCCAGCTTTCTCCTCCTGCAGGGCAGACTCCCACAATGACATCATCAGGAGAGAATTCTTTTCTCCAGAAATCCTGAGCCCATCTCTCATCCTGAAGATTTAAATAAAAATCAAGATTTGTATCCTTAATCTCTATATTTAGAAAACGAACTATATCAAGATAATGCTCCACTATATGTTTCCCTTCATAACCCTCAATATTTATGCTGTGGGTAAGAAATCTGCCTCTCTTTTTAAAATTAAAACCTACTCTTAAAGGTATCTTAAGATTCTTAAGATAAAAACCGTATTGGCTATTCAGAGATAAATCAATGCAAAGGTCAAAATTTCTCATTTTCATCCTCTTCAAGAAAGAATAAAATTCCTTTAAGAAACGAATCTTAGATGTTCCCCAGAGTGTGCGCCAATCGTCTTTCTCAAAAACAAAAACCTCATCTATATAAGGATTGTTCTCTAAAATATAGGCAGTCCTTTTATTGCAAAGATAGGCAATATAGTTGGTAGGAAAAAAATAACGCAGGTTCCTTATCAAAGGAGTTGAAAAAAGAACATCCCCAATTCCGAAGGGATTGACTACAAGAATCCTCTTTACACCCTCAAGGTTAATGCAAGGTGCTTTTTTCATTAGCCTTCAGCAACTTTTTAAGATGTGCTACTCTAGACTTAGGAGCAATGAGAACCTCCCCCTGCGATTCAACCACTACCATATCGCTTACTCCCCACACTACCAGGGAATTAAGGGAATCGGAGAATATAAAATTGCCTTGCGCATCCCTTATTATATTTTTAGCAGTAGTGTTTATCCAGTTGCCCTTCCTGTCCTTCTTCAACACTCGCCAGATGAGAAAAAAATTACCCACATCCGACCACAAAAATCTACCTCTGCATACCTTAAGTATTTTGGACTTCTGTAAAATTTCCTTATCTATCTGCAAAGAAGGTATTTTTTTATAAAAGGTTTCAAGACTACCTTTAAGAAAATACTCCTCCATACGCAAACAAAACCCCTTCAAAATCTTATCTACCTGCCTTACAAATACGCTGGAATTAAAAATGAATATGCCGCTGTTCCATAAAATGTTCTTCTTCCTCATTAAATTTTTAATAACCTTTCTTGACGGTTTCTCTATAAATCTTCTTACCTTAAACAGAAAATCTTCAGCAGAAGGATAAATTTCTATATAACCGTAATTTTCTTCTTCTGCAGTAGGTTCTATTCCTATCAAAAATATGTTATCCTGGCAAGAAGCAAACTCTAACAATTTCTCTAACTGGGAATTAAAAATCCCTTCTTGTGCAATATAATGGTCTGTAGGAATAACGGCGCAGGAAAACTCCTCCTTTTTTAAACTGTGTTTTATATAATTTATAGCGTAAATAACTGCTGGGAGAGTATTGCGAGGCAGAGGTTCAAATATAACCATCTTTCTTTTTAAACCAAAATCTCTGCATATTTTAAAGATATCTCTCTTACAAGAAATATCGCCTACTACTAACAAATTCTCCTTAAAACGCTTAAGCCTCTTCAAACTTAATTCCAGAAGGTTTTTTCCTGAAAACGCCCTCCATAGGTACTTAGGAATATGTTCAGTGATAGGCCAAAGCCTCTGACCTCTGCCTCCGGCAAGCAATATAAGGAATTTATTGTGATGTGCCACCGCTAATCTCCTCGAGGCGTCGGGAAAAATAACCTCCTGTATAATAGTCCAGAGCTGCGGTCAACTCCTCAATTCTCAATATCTTCTCCTGCTTCTGTTGAGGAGTGACCTGAGGATTATTTAATTCTGAAACCAACCTCTTCCTCTCGAAATAAATTCTATTTACATCTTCAAGGATATCTATCCTTAACTGGGTATTGAGGCGTGAACGCGTATCTATGGAAGTCTGGTCCGTACCCCATAGCAAGTCTGCTACCTCCCAAGAAAAACTTATACCCCAATCGCGTGGACCTACCTGTACCCGGTCATAACTTGCCCCTAAAGCGGTAGTAACTGTTTTGTCGTAATCTAACTTTACCGTAGGTAAAAATGCTTTGAGCCTGGCTTGCTTCCTCCAACGCGATATTTTTTCTGGACCTATCTCATTGTATCTTATAGCCGCCCTGAATACCTCCTTTATGGAAGGACCATCCCCAAAGACATAATTCTCTAAACCAAGGTTTTCTTGTCCTTCCTTGAATATCCCTTTAGAAGTCGCCAAAACTAATTTCCCTTGAGAATCCCAGGAAAATAACCTTACGTCTTCAGATTCTAAACCTTTATACATCTTCTGAGATTTCATAGTAATGAGATTAGCCCTAAAGAAACCGTGGGCAGTGGAGATAAAAACTATATTAGGATTTTGAGGGTGTTGATTTATATAATTTATTTCTAAGTTATCCACTCCTTCTAAAAATAATTTTCTCCAGGAAATACCTCTATCCTGAGAAACCAACAACCCTTTAGTGGTGCCAGCATAAACTATGCAAGGATTGTTGATATCAGCCTTAATTACTTTAACTCTTAACAGGGAGGTCTCTTTTTCATTAAGACTGGATAAATCTTCGGCATCGGTTTTTCGCACCACATAAACCCTTTTCCAAGAAGTGTCCTTTTTCCTGTATATCCCGTAATTAGAAGAAATAAGTAAGGGGTTCTGGCCCGAAATCCACCATACCTCTGAATTCTGGGGTAAATCCGTGACTCTGGTAGCATCCTTAGAAGAAAGGTCAAGGATAAAAAGCCCCTGGGTCGTTCCCAGGTAAAGTTTTTCTCCGCAAGAATGCATGCATAGAATCTTTTGGGAAGAATCATTAAGACTATAAAGAACCCTAAGGTTTTCTCCTTCATTTGTGCCTAAGAATAAACTGTCGCCTGCTGCAACGAATAACTTGGGCCCTTTCCTCAAAATAAAATTGATATCTCCTTTCTGGAAAACATAAATCTTTTCCCAAGATGAACCTGCATCATGGCTTCGGTAAAGAGCGCTTCCCGAAGAAGCAAACAGAAGAGATTGGCATCTATCAGGAGTAAGAAAATAAAAATCTGCCTTATCTAACCCCCTAGCCCTCAGGAAAAACGTCTGGGCCTCCAAGGATATAGGAACTAATAAAAGAAGGCTCAATACCAACCCTCCTTTCATCTCCCCCCTCCTCCTTATTTGACACTAAAGTTCAACCTTTTTGTCAAATTAAACCCTTTTATTTGACATTAAAGTCCGACTTTTTTGTCAAATTAAAGGAATGGTAAATTGCTTGTCGGGATATTCCCAGTTTCTTGGCAATATCTTTTACAGAATAACCATTAGCCTTCAATTGCTGGATTAAATAATTTCTAGCCTCTATATCCTTGATATCACGCAATCTATTCTTTTTCTTCAATTCTTTAATTCTTTCTTCTATTGTTTGCTCATCTAAGAGAATCTTCTCTCTTCTATCCCCTTCCCTCTTAGAAAAATATGTACTGACTCTGGAAACGAGATTTGAAAGAACTCTCTTTAAGGTTCTCCAATCACCTCCATAAGGTCTGAATTCTAAGCGAACCACCTCCATCAAAATCTCCTTATAAGTCTTAGCAGCATAGTTAAGATTCTTATCTAAAATTTCTAATATGGGCCTACTGTCAACAAAAGACTTCTTCTCAGGATGCAAAAATAGTTCAAGCGATGACCACTGGTATCGAAAAGGATCCTGCACTAACCCAGCCTTGAAAGGATTAAGATGGATATATGTAGAGAGGGTAATTAAATACCTATCATCCAGGCAAAGGGACGCTCTGTAATTACCGTAAAAAACATGCCCCTTTCTTTCATACTTAGCGTTAAAGTAAAGAGCATATTTGGTAAAGAGGCTATGCATTGCTGAAGACAAATTATCAAAATTTATCCTCAAAAGAATATGAAGATGATTAGGGAGGAGGGCAAAAGCAAAAATATCTAAAGAATACCTTTTAGCATATTCCTTCAGGATATGGATAAAATAGAGATAGTCGCTATCCTCTAAAAAGATAATCTCTTTTCCTGGAGCCCTCTGAATAAGGTGATATATACCTCCTTCATAAATAATCTTGTGCCGAGGGTGAAAATAACCTGTTCTTCCCTCAAGTAGCTCACCCATTTTTTTATTATCTCTTATTTGACACTAAAGTTCAACCTTTTTGTCAAATTAAACCCTTTTATTTGACATTAAAGTCCGACTTTTTTGTCAAATTAAGGAGGAAGGTAAGAATCTCCTTTGGCTTTTCGAGGGCTTCTTCGAGATTTTTTATCTCCATGGCCAAGGAAGGAGTATTAAAGGGACCCCATCTCTGGGGAGAGGAAATCCTGTACAATCCTACCGTGGGAATATGCAACATACTTGCTAGATGGAGGGGGCCTGAATCTAAACCTATAAATGCCAGACAGTGGTATTCAAGAAAACAGGCCAGATTTCTCAAACTTAACGTGCCCACAATGTTTCTGGCACCCCATTCTTCAAATATATGGGCCTGGTCCTTCTCCTCCTTAGAACCTATAACTACTACTTCCTCAGAGAATCGCTCTTTTAAACAAGAAATCAACCTGTGCCAGAATTCATTTTCCAGATTTTTGGTGGGATTGGAAGTGAAAGGGTGAATAACAAAAAATTTCTGAGATAAGTCTAATTTTTTCTTTAG